>JAYTAC010000850.1:0-2371 GCA_043737755.1 Spirosoma sp. | reverse complement strand
CCGTGAAACCTCCATGTCTCCGTGTTTACCTTCTCTATGATTCAATTCACTATTGAAGATCGCGATGGTACGCGCCAGTCGCTGGAGATACCGGAAGGCATTACCCTGAGCTTGATGGAGGTGCTGAAAGCGTCGGAATACACCGTTTTGGCCACCTGTGGCGGCATGGCCCTCTGTGCGACCTGCCACGTTCAGGTGCTACAGGGTCTCGATGCGCTGCCGCCCGCCCAGGATGCCGAATTGGACATGCTCGACACGCTGCCCGACGCCGATTTCGACAGTCGGCTGTCGTGCCAGTTACGCGTGAATGAGTCGCTCGAAGGGGGCGTCTTCCGCATCCGGGGCGAAGAGCAGTAGTTCCGCTTCGGCAAGCAAGTTCAGCCGGTGGGGTTACTGGTCAGCGGCTGCGTCTCGAGCACTTTTTCCATCACCATGAACGACAGCGGTTGTTTAGGCAAGCCGAAGCGCGGGTCATCCGTCGGGAACGGTTCGGTTTCGCCGGTGGGCCGGTAGCCGCG
This sequence comes from Spirosoma sp., assembly GCA_043737755.1. Taxonomy (GTDB): domain Bacteria; phylum Bacteroidota; class Bacteroidia; order Cytophagales; family Spirosomataceae; genus Spirosoma. The sequence goes on along the minus strand of JAYTAC010000850.1, from coordinate 1,853 downwards.
CCGTTCGTAGAAAGCAATGAGTTCGTGGCGTTGCGGGATCACCGTCATCGTCATGGCCCGGCAATGGCGGCTGCGGGCCATTTCCTCGGCAGCCGCCATGAGTTGCTTGCCAATACCGCCCGCCTGCACACCGGGCGATACGGTCAACATCCCCATGTACAAATCATCGCCTTTCTGTTCGAGATAGACGCAACCCAGCAGTTGCCCACCGACCTCGTATTTTAGAATCGTGGCCTGCGGATTGGCCAGCATCGCTTTCAATCCAGTCTCGTCGATTCGGGTGCCGTCGAGCAAGTCGGCTTCGGTGGTCCACCCCCGGCGGGAACTCTCCCCCCGATACGCACTTTGCACTAATTCGTTCAGGGTGGGCACGTCGTGTTCAGTGGCGGGCAGAATGGCTGTGTCGTTCATGACCGGCGGGGGCCAACGGAATCATACACCACGACTTTCTCCCACAGCAACGAGTAGTCCTCGACAAATTTCAGGTGGATCGGGTGCTTCTGGTATATCTCCTCATCGGCTAAGCTGTCGAAAAAACACAGCCACGACACGGCATAACCCCGCTCAATTACGCTGCGGTCTGTCGTGGCCGGGGAACCTACATTGACAAATTTGATGGTGGGTACTTTGGCCAATTTATTCAGCCCTTCGATCAGTTTGGCCTTGTCGGGTTCGCTGCCAGTATTTTTGAGGTAAAAATAAACGTGGTGGACGAACAGATCGCCGGATGCGCTGATGGGTAAGCCCGCCCCGATTCCGGCTGCGATACTGCTTTTGACGAATGTTCTGCGAGATTGCTGGTTCATGAAAGTGGTCATTTCTACGGATAAGGGCATATTGTGCCGCTTCTGACCGTAAAAATGACCAACTGTCCGTTACCGAGCAACTGCACTACTTACCACCGGGCCGCGTGGGGCGCACCTCAATTTTGCTGGGCAGCGTGCGCGGGTTCATTTTCAGTAAATCATAGACAATCTCGCCGATGTCTTCGGGCTGAATTTTCCACGCGTCTTTGTCGCTCACCGCGTTGTCGGCGAACTCCGTGGCCACCGAGCCGGGCATGATCGTGCTTACCTTGATGCCTTCGCTGCGGAGGTCGAGCATGATGGCCTGCGTGAAACCCACCAGCCCGAACTTGCTGGCGTTGTAGGCCGATGCTTTCTCGAAAAAGTTCGTCCCGGCTAAACTCGCTATCGAGATAAAATAGCCTTTGGTTTCTTTCAAGGCGGCTATCGTCGCTTTGGCGGTGTTGAAAACGCCCGTCAGGTTGATGTCGATGGTTTCGTGCCACTGCTCGGGCGTCAACTCCTGAATGGGCGCAAAATGCCCCACACCCGCGTTGGCAATAACGTAATCCAAACGTCCCCACTTCTGGATGATGGTATCGACCACGCGCTGCTGCGACGCCAGATCGCGCACGTCGGCGGCCATACCCAGCGCGGACCCGAACGGAACGGCATTGGTGGGATTTTTGGGCGCAAGTTCATTGAGTTGAGCAGCCGCCGACTCGGCCGCCACGGCGGAGCGACTGGTAATTGCTACGTTAACGCCTGACTTGATGAGGACTTCGGCCACGCCGTAGCCAATGCCTTTTGAGCCGCCCGTGATGAGCGCCGTTCTGATATGATCTGCCATAATCTTGTAAAGTGTGTCTGGAATTTTAGCCCCGTCAGAGCCACGGCCATAACCCGCGAGCCGCCGGTAAGGTTTTGACGGTAGTGGTTCCGGGACCCGTTCGGACAGCCATTTGTTCTGCGTTTATGGCGCAGTTCATGGTCCCCGTCAGGTAGTAGAGAAGCAAGGCATTCGTGTTTTGCAGGCATTAGAGTCCGTGAATCCATTCAACATGACAC
>JAYTAC010000849.1:0-2372 GCA_043737755.1 Spirosoma sp. | reverse complement strand
CCTGCCAGTGGACCCAGTCCCTGGTAGTGGTTGAGCGGAGGTGTTCTGTACTCAGTAACTCAACCACTACCAGGGACTGCGTCCACTGGCAGGGTTTTCAATGCGACTCTCTCGTCAAGGCATTTCGGCGTAATCCTGCATTGACGCACGAATTACGTCAAAGGCTTCTTCGCGGCCGTATATGTTGGCGAGTTCCATTACCGGCGGTTCGTCGGGCAGGTTTTTGTAGGTCATAAAGTAGTGCCGGAGTCGTTTCACCACCGCTTCGGGCAGGTCGGCGAGTTCGGTGAAGTGCCCGTACATGGAGTCGCCTTTGAGTACGGCGATGATTTTATCATCGGCTTCGCCCTTGTCGATCAGCCGGAAGCCGCCGATGGGAATGGCCTGCAACAGAATGTCGCCGTGGGTGATTTCGCGCTCGGTCAGCACACAGATGTCGAGCGGGTCGCCGTCACCCATCTCAATGTACCGACCCGACCGTTCGGAGGCTAATTTTGCAATGCCTTCGCCACAAAACGTGCGGGGCACGAAGCCGTACAGAGCCGGTATGATGTTGGAATATTGCTGGGGCCGGTCGATTTTGAGGTAACCCGATTCTTTGTCGATTTCGTACTTGACCGTGTCAGTGGGTACGATTTCGATAAAGGCCGTCAACACGTTCGGGGCGTTGTCGCCGGGAGAAATACCGTGCCAGGGGTGGGCTTTGGAAGGGGTTTTTGCCATTGGTTGTGTTTGAATCGTTTCCTGAAAAGCCTGCATACGATTTTGGAAAAATAAGAATAAACCGTGTTCGTTGAGTGCCGTAAATGGTCATTCCGCCACGCCCTGCGCGGGTTGGGACCGGGGCAGGGCAGGGCGGAATGGCCGACGACAGACAAAATTACAAAAGTGAGCGGACAACCTACAACTTATTGGATCCTAAAATGGTCAATCCGGTCCATCCCTGCTGCATCTTGTTAAGTCGGTCAAATGACCGCAGTGGCGGACCATCGCAGTGGCGGACCATCGCAGTGGCAGACCGTGGATTTTAAGGTTTGTCAGCGGTGCAAAACAGTAAGCATACCCAGAAATAATAAATGTCCTGACCAGCGGTGGTCGGGACATTTATTACGCGATGACATCCGATGTTTAGTCGGCCCGCAGCACCTTCACGCTCTGCGACCGGGTGGGCGTGGTAGCCCGCAGCAGCAGCATACCCGCTGCTGCACGACCAACCCCGAAGCGGTGAGTCTCCAATGTACCCGCCTGATCAATAACGTGCGTGCCCAGCACCTGACCCCGCAGGTCGGTGAGTTGCAGCCGCAGCGATTCGCCACTTCCGCCCCGCACCTCAACCCGCATCTCTTCGCCCTCAACCGGATTGCCCAGCACCCGAACCTCCAGCACCTGAATTGACTCGGCACCCTGCCGCGCCCCGCTGTTGTTGTTGCCCGTGCAAGCGGCCAGCCAGTTATACGTAAAGGAGGCTTCGCCCGACGTGCCGCCCTGCACCGCTTTGAGGGTGATGACGGGGTTGTCGGTGTACAGATTCAGCGTGTAGGGACCCGGATTGGTCGTGGGCTGCGACTCGTTGACCACCGAGAAGCTGATGGGCTGACCGTTGGTGCCCCCGTACTGGGGACTGAAGCTCAACCGGCGCAGGCCCGTGCTTACCGTCGTGCAGCTCACCGTCGTTACCCCCGTGATGGAGAAAGGACCAGCCGGGGTCACCACCATCACCGCCGTATTATTCAGCCGGGCAATGCGATTGCGGCCCGTGCCGTTGTAGGTGGCAAAGTCTCCCCCAATGAGCACCTTGCCATCCCCCTGAACCGCCACACTTTGAACATTACTATTGGCCCCGGTACCGGAGTTGAAGCCAGCATCGGTGGGGTTAAACGTAGGGTCGATGGACTGAGCCGGGGCCAGACCGGCCAGACCCAGCCAGAGCAACGCCAGCAGACACACCGCCCGGTTGGCCCACGACCGCTGTTGGCCGCGCCGGTCCGCCAGCCGGTGGCAATGGCGCGACGTGGGTGGATAAGCAGGTTTCGGCCTGCGATTGCCCCCTCAGTAGCCCGGCGGTGGGTGGGGACTGGAGAAGCTGGTAGTGTAGCGAATGTTTCATGTAATGAATGGAAATGGTGAAAACAAATTGACGGGGTGAAACGTAAAAACAGAACTGGTAAGAACAATACACGGGCCGATTGTCGTCGGCAAGCTGAGCAGAGAGTGGGTCAGGAAACGGATCGATTTAATCAGTGTAAGCGATGCCCGTGCCTACGCCCCCGGCACGATGGGACCCGCAGGACGTAGACAAATTGGTGAGCGCAATCGGCTTGGGAAGACGTGTTTCATGGAAATAGACTCATTAAGTCAACGGAGGGTAGTGT
>JAYTAC010000848.1:0-2374 GCA_043737755.1 Spirosoma sp. | reverse complement strand
TCTGGCTGACTACCGGGCATTGCTGGCCGAAAGTGAGTATGCTGCCTGGGTCATCTACAACCGCTACTACCTCAATCACTTCACCATCAGCGTTCATAACCTCAAGCCAGGCTACAACACGGTGGCTGACTTCGTGGCTTTTCTGGAAGGTCGGGGTTTCCGGCTCAACTCGGCGGGCGGCACTGTCAAAGTCAGCCCGGACGGTGGTTTGCGGCAAGCGTCGACGGTGGCGCAGATGATCGACGCCGAGTTTGCCGGGGGGGAGATGTTCCGCATCGCCGGGTCCTACGTGGAGTTTGCCGAACGGCGTGTGTTGCCCCAGTTTGGGCATCTGACCGCTGACCAGATCGGGCGGCAGCATCGGCGCGAAGGCTTCGAGACGGGCAACGCCGATAAAATTTTTGAGAGCACGTTTACAACGCAAACGGGAAAGTAGGCTGCGCATAGATTGTCCCGAACAGCCTCCGGCTGTTTGAGCCGAAGACGAATTGAAGGAATACCAAACAGCCGGAGGCTGTTCGGGACAAACAACTAACCACCAACCAACATGAAAATTAACCACGCTTTTCTGATTACCGGATTGCTCCTGTCCGTTACCGTAACGCTGGCACAAAAATCGGCTCCCGTGGGTCTCGAACTCTACAGTTTCCGCGATCAGTTTGCGAAGGACGTACCCGGAACACTGACGAAGGTGAAGCAGATGGGTTTTCGCGACGTGGAGGTCGCCGGTACGTATGGCATGAGCACGGGTGACTTCCGTAAACTACTCGACCAAAACGGTTTGAAAGCAATTGGGGTCGGAGCCAGTTTTGAGGATTTAGACCGGAACGTACCCAAAGTGCTGGCCGAAGCCAGGGCACTGGGGGCGAAATACGTGGTCTGTTTCTGGATTCCTCACGCGGGCGATGCCTTCACGATTCAGAACGCAGAACAAGCCGTCGACGTGTTCAATACAGCGGGTAGCCTGCTGGCTCAAAACGGCATTTCGCTCTGCTATCACACCCACGGCTACGAGTTTCAGACCTACAAGGATGGCACGTTTTTCGATTATTTAGCCGAAAACTTCGACCCTAAATTCGTCAATTTCGAGATGGATGTGTTCTGGGTGAAATCGCCCGGCTACGACCCGGTAGCGCTGTTGCAGAAATATCCGAAACGCTTTCCGCTGATGCATCTCAAAGACCGCAAACCCGGCACCCCCGACAGCAACACCGGCAAAGCCGACGTGGAATCGAACGTGACACTCGGACAGGGCGACGTGGGCATTGCGGCCATTATGAAACAAGCCAAAAAATCGGGGGTGAAACACTATTTCATCGAAGACGAATCGTCGCGCTCAACGGAACAGGTGCCGCAAAGCGTGACGTTCTTGTCGGGATTGAAATGACCCTTCTCATTTGTCATAACTCACCCGGAACCGGCTCAAATTGGGCTTGTTAGGCCGCTTTCGTTTGGCTTCGTAATCGTAAATGACCCGGCCCAGATTACCCATGAACGGCATCCCGACGGTGTCGTACTCGTATTTGTCATCGTTGAAAATTCCATCGGCATTGACGTAAATCACGGCCGACAGCATAAACTCGATGCCCTTCTCAACATCCACGATGTAGGCATTGTCGATCAGGTAGCCATACGCATCACCCACCTTGTTGAAGATGCGAATGTTGCGGGGAAACGCCGTTTTCTGGTCGCCCGCCAGCAAGAACTTGCAGTAGCTATCGTAGTAAGCAGAATCGTATTTAGGATACGTTGTTTCGCGGGGTAGCTGCGAGAGGTAGCGATACAGAAACGAGTAATCGTCCGGGGTCAGATTGAAGCGTCGGTCAGCCGGTACATCGTCGGGAAACAGCACGGCCCGCAGCATCGCCTGCTGATCTTCCAGTGCAAAGTAATTCTTGTCGGTGAAGTCGAACGGCTCACGAATCAGCGTATTTCCTTTCATGTAGCCCACGCCCCGCCAGATCACGCTGTCGGACCGGGGCGTCTGATCACAGGTTTGAAGCAGTTGTTGATGCAGAACAGTGCCCGCGCTGTCCAAGAAACGAACAGGGTTGGTCCGGCGGTTTTGGTCGACCGTCAGTGGCACCGACAGCCGGTGGACGATGCGCAGATTGCGGTAATTTTTGGCATACAGCCGCTCGTTCATACCGCACTGCCCCACAAACTCATAGAGCCGGTTGAAGGCATCGTTATCGCTCACCAACAGTATTTTTTTGGCGTAGTGTGCCACCGACGGCAATCCGGTTGCCGATGTACTGTCGCGCCGGACGGTAGTTTGCCCGGCATCGGCCGAGTCGGTCAGCACCGTCGTGTTCCGGCTGATCTTGAGTTCGTTCAGTTTCTCTAATGCCAACAGCACAGCAGGTAATTTAAC
>JAYTAC010000847.1:0-2375 GCA_043737755.1 Spirosoma sp. | reverse complement strand
CCGCCCCATGTTCATCACGCCTTCGATGAAATTATGCACATGCTGGAAGGAACGGTAACCCTGCTGGTTGGTGAGGAAGTAGTTGAAGTGCCAAAAGGAGGCTACCATTTTCGGCCACGCGGCACCGTCCATACGTTCTGGAATGCCCACGATACCCCCGCCCGGTTCCTGGATATGTACCCCAGCCCGCAGGATTTCGCGCATTACTTAGAGGAACTGGCTCAACTTGGCGAGGACATCCATAACGAAGGAGCCAATCCGTTTGCGCCCGAAGGCGTCGCCCGGTTCAAGGCATTAGACGCCCGTTATGACCACGAGGTTTTCTACGAGCAGATGCCCGAATTTATGGCAATGCACGGGCCGAAGATGTGAGCCGATTCCCGACAATCTTTCAGCCATGACAACGCAAACCTTCCCCCAGGTCACCGGTATCAGCCGAACAGACCGTATTGCGGTTATCGATGCCCTGCGCGGCTTTTCGCTGATCGGAATTATCGTTGCTCACTGCGCCAATCAGTATTTGGCCGGGCCAACGCCCCCGTCGGCGGGTACGCTGAACCTGTTTTCGCCACTCGACTTCGCGCTGGATGAAGCAGCGGGGTATTTAGCGTTCGGCAAGTTTTTTACTGTTTTCTCATTCCTGTTCGGGCTGAGCTTCGCCATTCAGATGGACAGAGGCCCGAATGGCAATTCTGCGCAGAACGGACGACCGTTCGTGGGCCGGACAGTCTGGCGGGTAGTGATTCTGTTCGCCATTGGCTTCACACACAGCCTGTTCTACTCCGACGACATTTTGCGCACATACGCCGTGCTGAGCGGGTTGCAAACGCGTTTTTGTGGATACGCCCGAACACCGGCGTTTTTTTCGGCAGTTACTGACCACGTCCGGGCTGTTGGCATTGGCGTCTACCGCATTTATCATGGGAAACGGGGGGCTGGCCACTTTCGCGCCGATACCGGGCTGGCGGGGCGTTGTGGGAGTCACGGCGCTCGACGTGCACCAGGCCACGCTGTCGGCGTTTTACGTGGCGGGCGTAACGCGGCTGTTCTGGCAAACGCGGGCGCGGCTGCTGCGGTCATTGGTGGCAGTGGGACGCACGGGTCTGACCACCTATCTGATCGACACGGCGTTTGGCGTACTGCTCTTTCTGGGCTACGGGCTGGGGTAGTCGGGACACCTCGGCTTAACGGCCTCCGTCGGGTTGGGGCTGGCATTTTTCGCGCTGCAGATTCCGCTTTCCAACTGGTGGTTAGCCCGCTGTCAGTTCGGCCCGGCGGAGTGGCTGTGGCGCAGTTTGACGTATCTCAAGGCGCAACCGGAGCGAAAAAAAGCCGGGACGACGGCAACGGTGGTCTGAACCCCGGCACAGGCTACCAGAACAGTCGGGGGATTGCGGTTTCGGCCACTGAAAAAGAATCAGCTACTGATAACTACAAATTTTTTACCGGGCTATGGTCACTATTCTAAGTTTCAGCTGCTTACCAATCATCTCTATCAACCAACCTCTTTTTTATGAAAACCAACATCGTTTCAGTTCCGTCGGCTCCCGGCCAGACAAGAAATCGTTTGCTGCTATTTCTTTCGGGCAGTTTGCTGCTCGGTAACCTGCTAACCGGCTGTGCGGATCACCTCAGCCCCAGCTCCGCCCCCGGCGTACAGACGCTGGCAATGGGACTGCTGGCCCCGTTGGGCGTCGAGACTGATGCCTCCGGGCGCGTCTGGGTGGCCGAAGCGGGTACGGCCAAGAACGACAGCCGCGTGTCGATTCTTAACAACGGCACGGTTATACCAGCGATTACGGGCTTCGAGTCCCGAATTTTTCAGGGCAACGTGGATGGTGTCAGCCACCTGCTGGCAACCGATGGCCTGCTCTACATCCTGCACTGGAACGGTAGACTTTACAAAGCCAATGTCGCTACCTACAAAGCGGGCGATCCGCCCCTGCTGGCCGGTGATCTTCCTTTCGAGGACATTGGTGCGTTCGTCATTGCCCAAACCGCAGCCGGAATCGTTACCGATAACCCCGACAAGGCTTCGAACCCCTACCAGATGGTTGTTGGGCCGGGTGGCGACCTGTTCATTGCCGATGCAGCCGCCAACGTTATTGTCCGGCGGGCCAAAGGAACGGGTGCGCTGAGCATATTGGCCAACATTCCGGGCGTTAAGAACCCGACCCCGGTTGGCCCGCCGTTTGTGCAAAGCGTCCCGACGGGGGTTGTTTTCGACGGTAAAAACCTGCTGGTCAGCACGTTGCTTGGATTCCCGTTCCCGGCGGGGCAAGCTCTTGTCTATCAGGTGACTCCGGCGGGCGTAGTATCCGTCTATCAACAGGGCTTCAATTCGCTGACCGGTCTCGACCTCAACAACGGGCCGA
>JAYTAC010000846.1:0-2378 GCA_043737755.1 Spirosoma sp. | reverse complement strand
CTACAACCCCCAACTGGCTACTCAACTACAAGCCACCGGCCCACTCGAACCGCTGGGCGTCAAACAGGCTGTCGACAAGGCCGACGAACTGCTGCCTCAACGACCAATCGGGATGCTGTTCGACGCTGAAGAGAAGACTACTCAGGATTGGATGACGATAATGCAAGCCCTGTTTGGTGGTTATGACCGCGTCGAATCAGGCCAGCAAACGATTGGAGGGCGTGTGGCGGTGGTTGGTGCCATGAACGACGCGCTCATCCGGGAAGCGGCCGGCCGGGGCGCAAATCTGTACCTGACTGGTCAGTACCGAACGTCGGCGCAGGCAGCAGTGGATGAAACGGGGATTGCCGTTGTGGCCGTGGGGCATCGTCGGAGTGAGATCTGGGGGCTGCGGGCATTAGCCGACATATTGCGCGAACGCTGGCCGGGGTTTTACGTACTGGTTGGAGAATAAGGGGTTTTGTCAAAATACCAGCCGGAAGGTGCTGCCCCGCCCCGGCGTGGACTCGGCCGTGATCTGCCCTCCGTGAAGCTGCATAATCTGGCGCGATAAACTCAGCCCGATGCCCGAACCCGTTTTTTTGGTGGTGTAGAATGGGATGAAAATCTGCTCTAAGGCTTCCGGCTCGATGCCCGGCCCGTTGTCCGATACGCGGATGACAACGTGTGGCCCGTCGGGCGAGGCTTCGATCCGAACGGCCGGGTTCACCGTTTGTTCCAGACTCTCCACCGCGTTTTTGACTAAGTTCAGCAGCACCATTTCGATCTGAGCCGTGTCGGCGCGGATGGCTAAATTGGGCGACGCCGTCGTGATGGTGATCCGGCTTTTCTGCGCGTCGGGCTGGGCGAGTTGCGCTACGTTCCGCAGGAGACTTTCGACCGATACATCCGCGAAAACGGGCTGTGGGATGGTTGTGAAGTGCCGGTATGCATCCACGAACTGCATCACGCCCGCGCCCCGCTGCTCAATGGTCGTCAGGGCGTCGCGAAGGTCATTGACGGATTCGGTCAGTTGGGGATCGTGGGCCACAGGTTTGGCCAAATCTGTCTCGACGATGTCGCGCATGGTGCCCGCCAACGACACAATCGGCGTAATGGAATTCATGATTTCGTGGCGCAGTACTTTCGTCAGGTTCTGCCACGCTTCGAGTTCGCGCTGCTGCAACTCGGAGCGGATGTTTTGCAGCGATGCCACCGTTACCAACCGACCCCGCAGCCGCACGGCCGTGCAGCGAACGGACAACTCCCCGTCGGTGCCGGTTTGGTAGGCGACCGGGGTGGATGCGCCCCCGGCTGGATGGCCGGTGGCCGAACGGAGCAATTCGGCTAAGTCGGGGTGGATAGCGTTGAGGTCGGTCAGGGTGCGGAGCCGGTAGATGCCCAGCAGCCGCAGTGCCGTTTGATTCACCAACTCTACCTGCCCGGTGGCGTCGAAAGTCAGCAATCCGACGCTGACGTGCTGAACGATGGTATTGACGTAATGCAAGTTGGCTTCTTTCTCGGCCCTCGCCTGCCGGAACGCATCCAGTACCTCGTTGAACTGATCGTTGAGGTCACGGAACGACGGCCCCATGTTGCTGTCGGCCCGGAACGCAACCGTAAAATCCGAGTAGCGTACTGATTCCAGAAATCTGGTCAGCTTCCGGTTCAACCCCGTAACGTACCGGTACAGATTAACGGATAATGAACACTGGATAATGAATAACGGGAGAAGCCACAACAGGTTAGCCTGACGAACGAACAAAGCCACCATCGCGCCCGTCAGGACGATGATGGTGGCAATGCGCCAGCCAATACCGAAGGCAAACCGGGTCATCTGGTCATGGTGCTCAGGCGATCCAACTGAACGGGTACTCAAGCATCGGCACTTTGGTGCGCTCGGCCACCCGACGCAGACGGTTGGGCAGGGCCATCAGGTAGTCGCGGGCGCGTTGACCGGCATCGTTGAGGTCGGTCATGGTTCCAATGTTCCACTCGGTTAGCAGGGCGTCGGCAATGTCGATGTAGTCCTGCGTGGTGTAAACGCCCATGCGCTGGGCCGCGTCGGAAAAGTGGCTGAACGTCTGCCCCATTTTAACGCCCGTTTCGCGCAGGAAGTGGGCGGGCATCACGATTTTCTTGCGCATCATATCTTCAAAAGCCAGCATCATCTCCGACGCATCGACCTCAAAAATCTGGCCCACAAACGCCTTGTATGCTTTGGCGTGGCGCATCTCGTCGGACGCGATCACCCCGCAGATTTTCGACAGTTGCGAACAGCCCGCCTGCTTGGCTAATGTGGCCGTCCGGCGGTGCGACACGTTGGTGGCTAATTCCTGAAACGAGGTGTAGATGAAATTCCGGTAGGGGTCGCGGCCCGTGCCGATGTCGAATCCATC
>JAYTAC010000845.1:0-2378 GCA_043737755.1 Spirosoma sp. | reverse complement strand
TCCAGTAAGCGAATATTGTCGAACCAAGCCGTTTGCCCGTCTTCCTGCACCTGAACCACTAAGATCGCGTTCGACTCATCGGCGGTGGCCGTGAAGGTGGCTTCGTAAAGCTGACGACCCTGGCCAAGCGCGAAGGTTGCGCGGGTGGCCAGATCACGGTAGCTTCCGGCGGCCTGGCGAGGGTACACCTGAACGCGCTTATTGGCTGCTGATGCTACGCCGTCGAAAAGTACCTGGTAGGTTTTCCCTCTAACGACCGAACCAATGCCGACCGTGGCCAGCAAATAGGAATTGGTTTGGTTGGCGGGCGACGTAAACGACAGCCGCAGTGAGCCACCGTCGAGCCGGTTGGTATTGTCCCAGTCGGCCCGACCGTTGCCGTAGGGCGAGTACCAGCCCCAGCCGCTGATGTTTCCCGAGAAGGCATGATTCAGCAGACTGGCACCCGTTTGATTCGTGGTCTGTAATTTGTACGTGATCGGGCTGTTGAATGAGTTCCGATCCTGGCCAAACCGCGTCTGCCACTCGTTCAGCGACAAGTCAGCACCGGTCAGGCCTGATCCGGGATTGTAGAGGATGCGGATTTTAAACTGGTCCTCGAATGGACGGGCGTAGTAATTGCGGTCGAAGAGACCATAGTCGGCTAAGTTATTGGCCCCGGTTTCGTAGGCCACCACGATCTGATTGGGATTGCGGGCGATTAGAATATTATCCTGAACTACGTTGTTGAGCGGGTCACACCGGCCATTGATGGCGAGCCGGAGCTGCTCTTCGCTGTTGTTGTAGCTGGTGTTGTTTCTGACGTTTACGTTCAGTATCCCCCGCAGAAAAATGCCCATCCCCCGCGACCCGAAGGTGGTGTTGCCGCTTACTTCGGCGTTCTGCGAGCAGTCGTCTAAGAAAATACCGTTTGCTCCCGCGTAGTAGCCCCCCGGCGTTCCCTCGATTGCACCGATCCCGTTATAAACGATATTCGACAGGACCCGCACTTCGGTAATGTTATTGCGGAGACCGTTCCAGGTGTAGATACCCGCGCCGTCGCTTTTGGTCTGGCAGAAGTCAGACACGTGATTGTTACGGATAGTCGCATTGTTCGAGAAGGAGATACCGTTGTAGCCAATATTGTCGATCACATTGTTCTCGATCAGCGTACCGCCGGAGCAATTTGACAGTACGCCCGTGTAGGTGCCGTCGCCACTCTTGCCCCGCCCCGGTGTCACCGCAATGCGCCGGACGGTATTGCCCCGAAACGTAAAATTCTGGTAGAACTGGATCGAAAAGTCGTTGTTGTTGGCATCCTCAATCAGGTTGTTCTCGGCCAGCACGTTGCTGGCCGTGTCCGAAACACTCACTCCGTCGGTACCCGAACTGGTGATGTCGTTGTTAGAAAACGTCAGGTTAGAACCCCCATTGGCCAACAGCCCCGTTGTCAGCGTCTGGGTAATTTGAATGTTGCGGACGGTAACGAACGAAGCGTCGGTGAGGTTGACCCCTTCGCCGAACGCGGTTGTCGTCAGTAGCTGACCGTTGGGGTCGTTCTGATTGTCGAACAGCCGAATTGTTTTGTTGGCCGGATTGTAGCACCACTCGCCAAGCTGATCCAGCGCAGCGGGATGGTTCTGGATAAAGAAGCCATAGCCATCGTTCAGGCCGTAGGTGTTAGTGTTGTTGAACGTGAGCGTGTTGCCGCTCTGCTGAGTGATGGATGCGCGGTTCATAATCCACTGGCGTGCCCGAAACACCACTTCGCCCCCCGTCCAGTCGATGGGCAGCGACTGCTGGCTGGTAAGCTGAGTCGTACCGCTGTGGGACTGTATGGTCAGATACCCTCTGTTGGCGTCGCTCAGATTGGGGTAGCGGCCCAGGGGTAAGATGGCTCCGTTGCGGTAAACGCCCGTTACCTGATCGCCACAACCGGAGCAGCCCGCCTGCCAGGTGTTGTTGCCCACGTTGGTCCAGTTGCTCACCGGCACCGACCCGGCAACGATAGGTTTGCTGCCCGACCCGTAGGCATCGATGATAACAGGCCGGTCGGCCGTTCCCGACTGACGCACGAACAGTGTTCCCCGGAAGGTATCGCCCCGGCGCAGCAGAATCTGGTCACCAGGTTGCAACGACAGCGCACTGACTTTGCCCATCGACCGAAACGGGGTGTCTGCTGAGAGACCGTTATTGTCGTCGTTGCCGTTGGAGGCAACGTGATACGTTGTCTGACCAAAGCTGGCCGATAAGCAACTCAGGGATAGTAACAGACTGAAGAGAGCGGATGATAACGTTGTTCCTGGCAATGGGATGTACATGTTCGTCAAATTGTGAATCGTTTAACAGATTAGAGAGGGGAGGAGACAGTATGGAAGTCAGTTGGTAGATTAAATCGA
>JAYTAC010000844.1:0-13937 GCA_043737755.1 Spirosoma sp. | reverse complement strand
GATTTTCTAAAACTGCGGCTACAGGAATTTCTGAGTCGGGGTAGAAAAGAGGGAGAATAGAAACGTATTTTTCACAACCTCGCCCGCACCCCCGCATGCCAGCCAAGCCAGCCCGACCATCTGTCACGGCCGTTGCCCGATCCATTGGCTATTACGACAAGGGCCGGGAGTGACTGATTTGCCAGCGGGTTGCGGGCCGCATCGTTTGAATAGTAGCCGTTGAGCGTTGGCCCGAACGACAGGCCCAGCCGGGTACTGACTTGCTTCATGATGGCCGGAGATATCCGCAGCAGCCGGTTCAGGTCCCGAATGCCCTCGTCGGTGCGGTTGAGTTGGTGGGTGGTGGCTTCGAGGGCCAGCGACCACCCCCGACGTTCGGCGGTGGCGGTGCCTAAGCCGTAGCCATAACTCCAGACGCGGCTGCCCGGATTCAGACCGACCGTAAACAGGTTGTAAAACTGGCGGACGCCCGTGCGGAACGTTGCGTTGAGCGTTGTTACTTCATTGGCCGATACCTCCATGCTCCGGTAACCGTTCTGAACGTAGCTAAAGAAACCAATGGGTGCTTTCTCCGATGACCGTGCCACGTTGATAAAACCCACCTGACGCCCGCTCACCACATCGCGGGCAATGTTCAGAAACCCGCTCACCTGCCAGCCCGTAAGCTGTCCCCGTGCGATGTTCGTGAATCCGGCTATCTGCCAGCCCAGCACGTTACCCCCGACCGCATTGGCAAAACCGGCGACCTGTACGCCCTGTATCGTTCGCCGGTCGGCATTGAGGAAACCAGCCAACTGAACACCCGTCACCTTGCCCCACACGGTATTCGCGAAGCCTGCCATTTGCAAACCACGCGTACTGCCGCCGACCGTGTTCAGAAAGCCCGCCATCTGCACCGGCCCGACGTTGCCCCGGTTGGTGTTCAGGAAACCGGCTAACTGAACGCCCCGCACGTTGCCGCCAACGAGGTTACCAAACCCCGCCAATTGAATGCCCCGCACATCTTCGCGGACGAGATTCAGCAGCCCGCCCGCTTCAAATCGTCGGACGCCGAGCGAATACCCGATCAGCGCATTGACCGAAAAATCGTTGATAATGCGCCCGCCCAGTGCCCGGTTGGTGCTGATGCCCGGCACGAGCGAAACCTGCCACGTTCGGTACAGCGTGTCACGGTTGAGGTTGATGTTGGTGATCGACTGCTTGGTCGATAACGCCCAGCGGCCCAGCGTTCGGCGACTTCGTTCCAGCAGTGATATCGGCATGGGAACAACGGTAGGATCGGCGGAAGCAAATACGACAGGACGCTCGGTTAGCACGGGCGAGCGTGGTCCGGTCGAATCGATGGGCAGCGGGCGGGCGTCTAATGGGTCAACGACGGTTGTCGGGCGGGGGAGAAGCTGGTCAGCCGCTGCCCGGTCGGTTGTCGGTCGGTCAGCGGCTGTCAGATAGACATTCAGCGGTTGCGACCGGCGTGAGGGAATCGTAAGTGACTGGCTCAGGTACGCCTGCCGCCGGATTTCGAGCCGCACCACCGGCAGCGAAGCCGGGAGTTTCAGCCGGTAATACCCGTAGCTGTTTGATAGTGCCGACCGCAACGACGTTCGCTCAAATACGCTCACCGCCCCGATGCGCCCGGTTGTCTGCCCATCAATAATATAGCCTTCCAGGATGAAATCTTTCAGCTGTTCGGGTTCGTCGGCCCGGAGCAGGATAACGTGATTGCCCCGCATTCGTACCCGGATGCTGCCACCGAATAACTGCCCAAGCACCTCACGGACGGGCCGGTTGGTAACCCGCAGCGTGACGGGGCGGCTCTGATTGAGAATGGCCGGATTGTATGAGAAACTGAACCGCCCCGCCCGCCCGATGGTCGTCAGAGTCTGGCTCAGGGGTTCATTACGCAGATTGAGCGAGATCAGCCGTTCGAGCGGGGGCGTCGGCTGAGCTATCAGATCAGCCGATATGAAGAAAAAGAAAATAAACGCGCGAAAGGTGGTCATAGTCAAAAGGACGAGTTTGATTAATGACCAGCTAACGGGCTTTTACCCCCATGCTGACCGCTTTTATGGCGCACAACCCGCTCCGGTCAACACGCGGGCGTCACCCTCACGCCCGACGGTCAGCGACAGTGTTTCGGCCACCACTGCCAGCACTGCATCGACGGGTTCAGGGCCAAAGTCGGCCGTCAGACGGCAGCGTCCCAGGGCCGGATTATCCAGCCGGATAGTGGTGCCGTATACCTCACGCAGTGTCTGAACGACCTCCGCCAGCGACGCATCGGCGAACGACAGCCGCCCGGTTTGGTAAGCCAGCCGGTTGGCGTCGAGCGGCAGGGTTCGCCGGATGGTATCGGTTAGCGCAAGGTAAGTTGCCTGCTGATTGGGTGCCAGCACGACGCTCTGCCGGGGAACCGAAAGTTGCACCCGCCCCGTGCGCACCGCCACCCGGACGCTGTCGCCCACGGCCCGTACGTTGAACGACGTACCGAGTACCTGCACCACAGCATCCCCCGCCCGCACCCGGAACGGATGCGCCGGATCGGGGGCTACCTCGAAAAACGCTTCGCCCCTGAGCGTCATACTGCGGCTGCTGTCGGCAAAACGGGCCGGGTACGTCAGGCGGCTGTTGCGGTTGAGCAGCACCCGCGACCCATCGGGCAGGGTCAGCCGCCGGGTGCCGGTTGTGGTCGCTGCCGACAGGAGAGGAGCCACTTGCCCGGATTCAGCGGGGCGCGTCAACTGCCAGACGGACAGTCCCGTGAGCACCGTCAGCGCGAGCAGTGCCGCCACCCGACCGTAAAGGAGCCAGTTGGGGTGTTTCGGGACAGGGCGCATTGGCCGGACAACTAACTCAGGTTCTGACTGGGCTGGCTGGTGCATCTGCACCCGGACGCGCTGCCAGGCCGCGTCCGGGTTCACCGTATCGGATCGGGTCGGTGCTCCGGCTGCGTTCCAGATGCGTTCAAATCGAGCAAACTCACGCTCGTTGGCAGGATCGGTCAGCCAACGGCGCACCCGCCCGGCCTCGTCGGGGGAGACCTCGCCCGCTAAGAATTTGCCCAGCAGCGCGTCGTTGATAGGTAGTTGCGGTTCGGTTGCCATCATGCCCCGGCTCCTCCGGCCAGCAAAAATAGAAGTGGTAGATAGTCGCTTAATTCGGTGCGGAGAAAGCGTAAGGCCTTGCCAATCTGGTTTTCGACCGTCTTGGTGGCAATGCCCAGCCGGTCGGCAATTTCTTTGTACGAAAGCTCCTCGAATCGGCTCAACTCGAACGCCCGTCGGCACTGCTCCGGCAACTGACCAATAGCCCGGTGAAGCCGGGTGCTCAGTTCGTCGGCCAACAGCGACTGTGTCGGGCTAATGGCGTCGGTGTAGAGTTCGGTAGCTGCCTGCTGACGGTGACCGGCCTGTACGGACTGCTGGTTGAGCCGGTTCAGGCAGCGGTTGTGCACGGCTCGGTACAGATACGCCTTCAGCGAGGTGGTAATCAGCAGTGTTTCGCGCCGTTCCCAGATGGTCAGAAACACGTTCTGCACCACCTCTTCGGCTTCGTCGCTATCGCTCAAAATCGGACGGGCGTACCGGCAGAGGGGGGCGTAATACTGACGAAAAATAGTCTCAAACACCGCTTCGTTGCCAATGCGGATGTCGCCGATCAGGGTTTCGTCGGGATTCGTTTGCACAAATAGGGCGGTCGTTGGCAGTGGACGGGGCGTTTTCCGGTGACTTTTCAGCAAGACCACCGAAACGGAATTTACCCCTACGCAACGGTGAAGAATTATTGCTGATGCCTAAAAACCGATGCGCTCCCGGCTTTGGCTCACGCCCATCGACCGGGCCAGTTCCAGTGCGATGCGGTCGTCGTATTTACGCTTGTAGTAATCCGCTTCGAGCCGGAACTTGTCCAGCTCGACCCGTTGCTTTTCGACCGTCAGGCGGAGCGTTTCCAGTTCGTGGTTTGTGATTTCAGCGGGCTGACTCTCAACGACCTGCGCCGAGATAGCCTCTTCGGTCAGGAGCGCAACGGGCGACATGTCGAGGACAGTGGCAATCTGCGATAGGCGGGAAAGCGTCAGGTCGGTTTTGCCGCGCTCAATGTCGCCGTATGCGGTTGTGGACAGGCTGAGCAGGTCGGCCATGTTTTCCTGCGACAGGCCGCGTTGAAGCCGCTGGAGCCGGATTCGTTCGGGGAGGGAATGCTTCATGTCAAGTGATACCGATAAATTCTACACGCAGACCGACAGGGCTTTTCGGCTGAATAACGCAATTTTGTGTCGTTCGGTGCAAGAAGAGTGAAACGCAGAGGAAGGGGAGATAGACGCAGAGTACACAGAGTTCTTTGCGCTCTCTGCGTCTATCTCCCCTTCCTCTGCGTTTCACTCTTCTTGCACCGAAACTTACACCCCGCAATCATCGTTTCTAACTAAAGTGTAAATCCAATATATGAATCTTCAGAACGAATTCCGCAAGTTTGCCGTGCAGCACATGGGCCTGAATGGCCTGACTGTGGACGGATATGTGAAACACACCATCGAAGGCAACCGGGTTGAGAATATGACCCGCTCGGTTATTGAAGAGCGGCCGATGAATTTCCGCGAAGTGGACGTGTTCTCGCGGCTGATGGCCGACCGGATCATTTTTATGGGCCTGCCCGTCGATGATAATATCGCCAACATCATTGTAGCCCAGTTGCTGTTTCTGGAGTCAGCCGATCCCAAAAAAGATATTTTGATGTACCTCAACAGCCCCGGCGGTTCGGTTTACGCCGGTTTGGGCATCTACGACACCATGCAGTACGTCCGGCCCGACGTGGCCACGGTCTGCACCAGTTTGGCCGCGTCGATGGGCGCGGTGTTGCTGGCGGGTGGTGCGGCCGGCAAGCGGTCGGCACTGCCCCACGCCCGCGTCATGATTCACCAGCCGTCGGGCGGGGCGCAGGGTCAGTCGGTCGACATGGAAATTACGGTGCGCGAAATCGTTAAACTTCGCCAGGAGCTGTACGAAATCTTAGCTAATCACACCGGGCAGACCGTGGAGCAAATCGAGTTGGACTCCAACCGGGACAACTGGATGCGGGCCGAAGAAGCCAAAACCTACGGTCTGATCGACGAAGTGCTGCGCCGGGAGAAATAATAAACTGTTGACGCGTGCAGAAAGCGGAGGTGCCCGGCGGGTGCTTTCGCTTTTTTTGTGCTTTGTCCGGTCGTATCCGGCGATTCATGAGACCCTGCGGGCGATTCAACGGGCGAACGGTAATTTGCCGGTTTATACCCACCGATTGATAACTTTGTCCGGCACTAAGTCTTCCCGATGGGATTGAATTGTCGTTACTGTACCCCGGATGGGCCAACAAAGTCTTTCAATTCGTCGTTAACCAAGCCCGGTCGATGCAGTCTTCCACGAGAGCGCATCCACCGATTTTAACCCCCTATCTACTCTGCAACCCTTCATGCCACAAATCAGTTGCTCGTTCTGCGGACGGCGCAAAAACGAGGTGATGTTGCTGCTGTCAGGTATCGACGCGCACATCTGCAACCATTGCATCGAACAGGGCCACCAGGTGGTGCTGGAAGAAATGCGCCCCCGCAAGAGTGAACCCGCCGAGGTGAAAATCAACCTCATCAAGCCCCTCGACATGAAACGTCACCTCGATCAATACGTGATCGGGCAGGACGACGCCAAAAAGTCGATCACCGTTGCGGTCTACAATCACTACAAGCGGCTGATGCAGCCCGAGACCAACGACGACGTAACGATTGAGAAATCGAACATCATCATGGTGGGGGAAACCGGCACTGGCAAAACGTACCTCGCCCGCTCCATCGCCAAAATCCTCGAAGTGCCGTTCTGCATTGCCGACGCGACGGTTATTACCGAAGCGGGGTACGTAGGCGAAGACGTGGAAACGATTCTGACCCGGCTGTTGCAGGCGGCTGATTACAACGTGGAAGCGGCCGAACGCGGGATTGTCTACATTGATGAGATTGATAAAATCGCCCGCAAGTCCGATAACCCCAGTATCACCCGCGACGTGAGTGGCGAGGGCGTTCAGCAGGCGTTGCTCAAACTGCTCGAAGGGTCGGTGGTGAACGTGCCCCCCCAAGGCGGTCGCAAACACCCCGATCAGCGGCTGATTGCCCTCAACACCGAGAATATCCTGTTCATCTGCGGGGGGGCGTTCGACGGCATCGAGCGGCACATTACCAAGCGAATCAACACGCGCCCCATTGGTTTCTCGGGCGACCGGCGGCTGAATGATACGCTCGAAAAAGGCCACCTGATGCGCTATATCTCGGCCCTCGACCTGAAATCGTTCGGGCTGATTCCCGAGCTGATTGGTCGGTTGCCCGTGCTGACTCACCTCGAACCACTGGATCGCGACGCGCTGATGAAAATTTTGACCGAACCAAAAAACGCCATCACCAAGCAGTACGACAAATTATTTCGGATGGAGGGCGTAACCCTGCACTGGGACGCCAGCGCGTTGAATTACATTGTCGACCAGGCGTTGCAATACGGGCTGGGCGCGCGGGGGCTGCGCTCGGTCTGCGAGTCGATCATTACCGACGCTATGTTCGAGGTGCCGTCGCAAAATGGGATTAAGGAGTTGACAATCAGTCTTGAATACGCCCGCGAGAAATTTGGCAAGACCGCTACGTATGAACTTCGTTCGGCTGCCTGAGTGATTGCCGGAGTCGATTTGCCGAAAAGCCCGATGCGTGTTCAGCACCCATCGGGCTTTCCTGTTTTTTAGTCGCGCGGTGGTTCGTCGTTCACTGGTTTTTTTGTTTATCGCCCAACAATCTGACGGGTGCGCGGTTGTGAGGATGTTAACTCAATGGTTCACCTTACTAAAACTGATGACCTATGACCAGTACATTCACCAAACATCTTTTCGCTATGCTGATGGGCGTGGCCGTTCTTTCTTCGTGCAGCCGCCCGGTCGCTTATTTTCAGCGCGGACCCGTTGCGCACCACAACGCGCCCAAAACGGAGACTGTAGCTGTGGCTGCTCCCGTCGAAGCGGTCCAACCCGCTGAAGTCGTTGCAGCCGCGCCCGTAGCTGCTGTTACACCCGCTCCGGCTCAACAAGTTGCCACGGCCAATGCAGCCATGACGCAGATCGAAGCGTATGTTCGCAACGACAACAAACTGGCCACGGACAAAAAGTTGAACAAGCGCATGGACCGGGTAAAAACCATGCTGGCATCGGCAACTACAAAGGTGTCGACAGCACCAAACGCGGTGACTTCGACTAAAAAAGCGTCGCTGCTGGAGCGCATGGCGGTGAAAAAGATCGACAAGCAGATCAAACATAAATTGTCGCCCGAGCGGACGATGGCCAAGTCGCTGTTAACGATTGGACTGATCGTTGGTGTTATCGGCCTGTTGCTGATCATCCTCCAAGTTGCCAGCCCGCTGGGCATTATTGCACTGATTGTGGGTCTGGCCCTGATTCTGGTCGATCTGCTGCGGTAAGCAAACTGGTGTTGGGTGGTTAGCCGCCCTTACTTTACTGACAAACACGGCGCAGATGCTTCCAACGAAGTGTCTGCGCCGTGTCTGTTTCGTGCCGGTTGGTTCCCGTTCGCGTGATAATCCGTAAACTTGTACCCGTACTTATTCCCGCACGACATGGCCCACGTTTTTGACGTTTATCCGCTCTACGACATCGAACCCGTTCGGGCGCAGGGCAGCTACCTTTGGGATGCCGACGGCACCCGCTACCTCGATCTCTACGGTGGTCATGCCGTAATTTCAGTTGGCCACACGCACCCCCGCTACGTGCAGGCACTGACCGATCAGCTTCACAAAATTTCGTTCTATTCCAATTCTGTCCGAATCCCGCTTCAGCAGGAGTTGGCCGACAAGTTGGGTGCTCTGTCAGATCACCCGGACTACGCCCTGTTTTTGTGCAACTCCGGGGCGGAAGCCAACGAAAATGCGTTCAAAGTAGCGTCGTTCCACAACGGCCGGACGCAGGTTGTGGCGTTCACCAAAGCCTTCCACGGGCGCACGGCGGGGGCCGTTGCCGCCACGGATAACCGCAGTATCGTCGCACCGATCAATTACAGCCAGCACGTTCAGTTTCTGCCGTTCAACGACGTGGACGCGGCTTTAGCCGGTATCAACGCCGATACCTGTGCGGTTATCATCGAAGGCATTCAGGGCGTAGGCGGCATTCACGTCGCCACCGACGCCTTTTTGCGGGTACTCCGCCAGCGGTGTAACGAAACCGGCGCGGTGCTGATTTTGGACGGTGTTCAGTGCGGCTACGGTCGGTCGGGGCGGTTTTTTTCGCACCAGTTCAGTGGCATCGACGCCGACATTATTTCGATGGCCAAAGGCATGGGCAACGGGTTTCCCATCGGGGGTATCCTGATTTCGCCCAAATTTACCGCTAGCTACGGACTGCTCGGCACCACGTTCGGCGGCAACCACCTCGCCTGCACGGCCGCCATTGCGGTGCTCGACATCATGGACGACGAAGGACTGATCGACAACGCGACGCGCATGGGCGACTACCTTATGGATGGCATCCGGCAGATTGGTGGCTACAAAGAACTGCGCGGCCGGGGCCTGATGATCGGTATCGAGTACGATTTTCCGGTCGACAGTCTGCGTAAGTCGCTGTTGTTCACCCACAAACAGTTTACGGGTGTAGCGGGCAAAAACACGATCCGGCTGCTGCCGTCGCTGGCGATTGGGGTTGAGGAATGCGATCTGTTTTTAGAAGCTTTGAACCGCATCGGCGGACCGGCAGAGAATACAGAGTTTAACCGCAGAGAGCATAGAGATTTAATACAGAGAAAATGATTGAGAATGAGATAACAGAAGCGTTCATTGGCTGCGC
This sequence comes from Spirosoma sp., assembly GCA_043737755.1. Classification (GTDB taxonomy): domain Bacteria; phylum Bacteroidota; class Bacteroidia; order Cytophagales; family Spirosomataceae; genus Spirosoma. The sequence goes on along the minus strand of JAYTAC010000844.1, from coordinate 5,084 downwards.
TATGCGTGTTCATCGTAAGCTTGGTCCCGGATTACTTGAGTCTGTTTATGAAGAGTGCGTAGCCTACGAGATGACTACAGTCGGGCTTTATTTTGAACGCCAGAAGGCGTTGCCGGTCATTTATGAAACAATAAAATTGGAGTCGGGATACCGTGTCGATTTCATTATCGAACGCAAAGTTATCATTGAACTTAAAGCTGTGGAAGTGTTGAATGACGTACACTTAGCACAACTGATGACGTACCTTCGTCTGGCTGACTGCCGCCTTGGACTTCTTATGAACTTCAACGTAGTATTACTCCGACAAGGCATTCGACGTGTAGCCAACAACCTCTAATTCTGCGCTCTCTGCGGAAACCTCTCCTACCTCTGCGTTTAAATGACTAATTTCCTTTCTCTTGCCGACGTCACCGATCTCGATGCCCTGATTCAGTCGGGCCGCGACGCCAAAGCCAGTCCCTTCGCCGACCAGCACCTCGGCAAAAACAAAACCATCGGCCTGATCTTTTTCAACTCCAGTCTGCGTACCCGACTCAGTACCCAGAAAGCAGCTCAGAACCTCGGCCTGAACGTGATGATAATGAATGTCGGGCAGGATTCATGGGGATTAGAGATGGAAGAGGGCGTACTGATGAACGGCGACAAAGCTGAGCACGTCCGTGAGGCAGCCGCCGTCATTGGCCGCTACTGCAACATTATTGGCATCCGCGCCTTTGCCGAACTCAACGACCGCGACAAAGATTACCGTGAGCAGGTCATGCATCAGTTTGCGCGGTATGCCGGAGTCCCCATCGTCAACCTTGAATCGGCGACGCGCCACCCGCTGCAATCGTTAGCCGATTGCATTACCATTGACGAAGCGAAACGCACGGCCCGCCCGAAGGTGGTGCTGACGTGGCTGCCCCATTTCAAGCCGTTGCCCCAAGCGGTGGCCAATTCGTTTTGCGAGTGGATGAACGCCCGCACCAGTTCGGGCCACGTCGACTTTGTGGTGACGCACCCCGAAGGCTATGAACTCGCCCCTGAGTTCATTGGCAACGCCCGCGTAGTTTGTGACCGGGCCGAAGCATTTGACGGGGCTGATTTCATTTACGGTAAAAACTGGTCGTCTTACACACAATACGGGCAGGTGCTGACGCAGGACCCGGCCTGGGCCGTTACGATGGACGATATGGCCCGGACCAACAACGGTAAGTTTATGCACTGCCTGCCCGTTCGGCGCAACCTGAAAGTGTCCGATGCCGTTTTGGACAGCCCGCAGTCATTAGTAATCGAGCAGGCCGCCAACCGCGAATGGTCGGCGCAGGCAGTGCTGAAGGAAATTCTGTCGGCGATGGCCTGACCACTTCTCTTTATCTTTATGAAAATCAGCGAACAGACCCGATGGAAACGATACTTTTCACGCAACTTGATCTGACAGTACTTGATAAGAGATTCGATCTGGAACAGGTATTTGACTCGAAAGCCCTTGCCGAATGGCTGTCATAAACGCCTGAATTAAGTGACTACCAACTTCAGTCGGCCCATCACTTACGCGAGTTGCTTCGCCTAAACGTGTCGGGTTGGAATGAGCAGGAGCTATCGCTTCATTTTCTGGGGCCTATTTTCAGTCTCATTGCGATTTCATCAAAGAAATATAATCTCTTCGCAGAACGTCAAATCACGGGTCAGGTGGGTAACTATATTCTGACGGGCCGCCCGGACGGTATGATTGCTTCGGGGTATCGGGAGCCGGAAATTCCGTTCTTCGCCTTTCAGCGGTCCGTCGATACGGAATATAAGAAAGAGAAAGATCCAAACGGCGATCCTGCGGCTCAGGCACTGGGAGCTATGCTGGTTGGGCAGGCGTTGAATCACGGCCACGATCACCCCGTTTACGGCTGTTATGTGATTGGGTAAAACTGGTATTTTATGATCCTCGACGGGAAGAAATATGCAATCAGTCCGGCACAATCGGCCTTGACAGACGATATTTTCGATATTCTACGGGCCTTGAAAAGTCTGAAGTTGGCCGTTGAACGGTTGGTCGGTTAGCACAATTGAAGCGGATGCAATCCCTCACAATCATCAAAATCGGCGGTAACGTCATCGACAGTCCCGATGCCCTTGCCCGCTTTCTAACGGCTTTTGCCCAACTGCCCGGTAACAAAATCCTTGTTCACGGGGGCGGAAAAATAGCGACGCAGGTGGCCGAAAAGCTGGGTGTTCCCACCACGATGGTCGACGGTCGGCGCATTACCGATCAGCCCATGCTCGACGTGGTGACGATGGTATACGGCGGTTTGGTGAACAAGCAGATCGTGGCCAAACTCCAGGCGTTGGACGTCAACGCCATTGGTATGACTGGGGCCGACGCCGGTACGGTGCTGGCTCACAAACGACCCGTTGGCGAGATCGACTACGGCTTGGTGGGTGATATTGACGAGGTCGATTCGGGGCAGATTCAGTTTTTTCTGCGCCAGTCGCTGACGCCCGTTTTCGCGCCCATCACCTACGGCAAAGCGGGCGAACTTTTCAATACCAACGCCGACACGATGGCTTCGGCCATTGCGGTTGATTTGGCACACCACAACGAGGTAACGCTGGTATATTGCTTTGAGAAGAAAGGGGTTCTGGCTGATCCGGCTGATGACGACAGCGTCATGCATACCCTGACGCCCGCCCAACATGCCGAACAAAGATCGGCTGGCAGCATCAACAAAGGCATGATTCCTAAATTGGACAACGCGTTCGGTGCGCTCCGCAACGGCGTATCGCGGGTGATTATCTGCCGCGCCGATGAGTTAACGGTTGCTGTTTCCGGGCAGGGAGCCGGAACGATGCTGCTGGCCGAGAAGTAGGTACCCTGGACTTTAGTCCGGCCCTTCTCCGTCAAAATCGGACTAAAGTCCGGGATACCTACTTCTCGGCCAACATCGTTACCACGCGCCGGACGCCCATGAACCGACGTTGGTAGTAATCGGCGTGCAGGTAATCGTAGCGAACACCCCCGCTCCAGGCCGAGTGGATAAATTTGATGCGCTTGCCAACGACTTCAGTAATCAGGCCGACGTGACCGATGCGGGAGCCGGTGGCACTGTGGCCCTTAAACATGATGAGGTCGCCGGGTTGCGCATCGGCTCTGTCGATTGCCCGGCCGACATGACCCTGGGCTGCGCTCGAATGCGGAAGCGATATGCCGAATTTATTGAAACAGAAGCGGGTGAAGCCCGAGCAGTCGAACCCGTGGGTGGTGGTGCCGCCGGAGCGGTAGCGAATGGCGAGGTGCTTGCGGGCGTAGCCGATGACGTTGCTGACGAGGGGAATGTTGGCGAGGAAACAGTCCCGATTGGACGATGTTGCGGTGGGCTGACTTTCAGATACGGTGGGTACGGCCTGGGCGAGAAGGTGGCCAAACGAGACAGCACACAGTGCTGTCAGGAGCATTTTCTTCATCAGTGGAATAGGTTAAATCGAGGTTAGGTTTCATAAATATATGCCGTACGGACAGTTGTGCCAAATAAGCGGGGAAGTAATTCTACAGTAATTGTTCTACTTAACACGTGCCAAACCTCTCAACCAACTGAAAATAAGTGTGGTAGGCAGTGGATTGAGCCGTACTAAATTTTATTGATGTCCTCTTTTTACGTGATTTTCGTGGTGATTCGAATCAGTGCACTGCCGCCCGGCATAATCCATGATGTGCAACGGGCAGCCAAAAGAAAACGGCTGTTGTCGTCGCTCCTCTTCAGGCGCGACGACAACAGCCGCTTGGCAGTGTCGGAGGAAATAGTTGGCTTAAAATCAGCCCGCTCCTAAATCACGGAACGGCCACGGAATGGATGCCAGAATCAGCAGTAGTCCGATACCGTAGAAAATACCAACAAGCCGCTGTTTTTTCACGGCGTCAGTGGCGCGTTTGGAAAGGGAATAGCCTACAGTAACCAGCACGATGGCGATCAGCATTCCGATGGTGTGCTCAACGGTATAAAAGCGGTATAGTTTGTCGCCGATCATACTGAAATTGACTTTGGGACTGATAACGTACAAGATCAGGCCGATGACCAATTGCGTATGGACGGCAATCATCGTAAACAGATAGAGTTTGCGGTTACTGTCGGTGTAGCCGCTGCGGCCTTGCCACTTGCCAACGGCTACCACCACGGCGGCCGTCAGTAGAATAAGAACGACCCAGCGTAGTCCTGAGTGAGCGTGTACTAATCCGGTGTACATGAAATGAGTGGTTCTGACGAACGGGTTGATTTATGTTGCAAAGAAACAACCAAACGACCAACATCCACCGCCATCCGGTTGTTTGCCCGGTATGATCCTCCACAACACAACCTACAGTATCGCCATCGAAACCGCCCCGGATTGGCTGCGCTGGATGAAAGCCTTCCAACTCCCCGCCGTGATGGCTACCGGTCTGCCCGTTGGACATAAAGTCCTGCGGCTCCTGACCGAACTCGATAATGGGGGGGTGACCTACTCGGTGCAGCTCGATTTCAACAATGTAGCCGATTATGAAGTCTACCGATCGCAGCATGCCAACGTGTTGCAGCAACGAATTCAGCACCGTTTTGGCGGTCAGTTCGTATCGTTCGACACATTGCTGGAGGCCGTTTGACCCAATCTCACCCGCCTGCTTTCTTCGCTTTGTAGTTTTTGCCCGTCAGCCACGCCAGCACTTTGTCGCGGTGGTCGCCCTGAATCAGGATTTCGTTGTCTTTGGCCGAGCCACCCGCTCCACAGGTGGTTTTTAGCTGCTTACCCAACTCGCTTAGGTCAGTCTCGCTGCCGACGAAACCCCGCACGGCCGTCACGACTTTGTTGCCGCCCAGTTTCAGCACCCAGATTTTAAGGTTCTGATGCGCCGGGGGCAGGGTTTCGGCTTCCGGTTGCCCGTCGGACTGGTACTGAAAATCGGGATCGGTGGAGTACACAACCCCACCCGCTCGGGCTTTCTTGCTCATGGCTTACGCTATTTTAGACCAAAACTAACGCCTTTTGTCCCGCCGTTTGGACTGGCTATGCCACAGTATTTGATTATACCGGAAGATTGATGTGCTACTGGCGGAAAATCGCCACTCAAAATACTTGATACA
>JAYTAC010000843.1:0-5915 GCA_043737755.1 Spirosoma sp. | reverse complement strand
CCGGGCGCAGCATTGACCGCCCGGAACGTAAACACACCGGTGGCACAGTCATACGTGGGATCGGTCAGGGCGAAGGTTGCTGTTGGCTGGGCGGGAGGAGAGGGCTGGACATTGCCGCTGCACGAAGCCGCAAAGTCAAACCTGTAACTCACGGTCAGTCCGCCCTGAGTAGCCGTGATGGCAATCGGGTTGGGGTCGCCCCGCAGTTCGGCTTCTACCACGCCCGTGGGTTCGGTCAGGGCGTCGCGTCGCACCCCCACCGCCGTATACGTAATGGTGGTGCCGTCGCCCCCGACCGTGCGCAGGGTGATGCCTCCGGTCTGGCAGTTGTAGATCGGGGCAATCAGCGTGAGCGGCTGCGCACCCGTGGCTGGCGAAACAAGAAGGCTAAACACGGACCGGACCGACAGATTACCGGGGTCGGTAGCCGTAATCGTGACCGGAAATGTGCCCGTCTGGCCGGGCGTACCCGCTATCTGACGGCTGGCCGGATCGAAGGTGAGTCCGTTTGGCAGACCCGTTGCTAAGTAGGTAAGCGCGTCGCCGTTGGGGTCCGAGAAAGTGGCCGATGGAATCTGAAATGCGAAGAAGCTGCCCTGCCGGGCCACCTGCGTACCGATGGCGTTCGTCACCACGGGCGGCTGGTTGGCGTTGATGCTCTGACAATAGGCCCGGAAGTTGAACGAATAGGCCGTTTCGACGCCGTTCTGACGGGCCTGTAGGTAGACCGTCGTTGAATTCAGGTCGGCCCGTACCGGCGCGTCAATAAACTGCACCGGATTGGCTGTCCAGTCGGTGATGCCAGTGCTCCGGTACTCGACGGGGGAACCATTGCTCCCGGTCGTCCGGAAAGTAAGCTGCCCCGTTGCGCAGTTGTAGTCGGGTGGCACCAATGCCAGCGGTTGCCCGGCTGCTTGCACCGCCTGCACTGCCCGGTCGGCCCGCAGAAAACCGGAACCCGTGCGGAAGTCGAAGCCCGCATCGAAGCCGGGCGTAAGCGGGTCGTCCATGTCCAATGCCGTCGATTGCATAACCGACCGGATACGGCCCGGCGACAGCCCATTGCCTGCCCGTTGCTGCATCAGGGCTGCCACGGCTGCGGCATGGGGTGCTGCCGCCGAGGTGCCGAAGAAGTTGGGGAAGCCGTCGGATTCGGTGTCCTGACCGGGAAAAAAGAACGTGGTATTACCGCCATCGACGGCGGTAATGTCCGGTTTTTGGCGGATGATGCCCGTTGTTCCGTTGATACGTTCGCCCTGCGTGGTAAACAGGATGGGGGTGCCGCCCGCCGATGAAAACTCTTCGATAACGGCCGTTGTCAGTCCGGGGTTGAACGTCGGCGTGTTACTATACCCGGCCGCGCCGACGCTGATGGCTCCCGCCGAATTGCTGTGCCCACGGGACGACGAACTCCGGGTGTCGTGCTCAATGGTTACCGTCCAGCTTCCGAAGTTGATCCACTTGATGAGACCCGGATCGGGGCCGGCGATTTTAACGATCACCACGTCGATGAACAGGGGCGAACCGGCCATGTTGATGAAACCGGCGTATTCAAACGGGTCGCCGTTGGCAATGTTATCTCCGAACGAGCCACTCACGAGCGTACCGTCGGCTAAGTAAATAAGGATGTCGAGGTCCGACTGCGCCCCGGACCCCCCGGCGGAGAAAAACGGATCGTCCCACTGGAGTGCCATCTGGAAGTTGCCCCCGGCCGGGATGGTTATCCGCTGGCGGGTGTCGCCCCCGCCGAAGTCGTGCGCCTGGCCGTAGTTGGGAACCGTTACGCCGGAGTTTCGGAACCCGGCCTGGTACGACGAACGGGCCTGGTTGCCCGCTGCCGTGAAGTAGCTGACATTGTTCGTTGCCACAACCTCATCAGCAGCCTGGGCCACGACTCCATCCTGAAAAAACGGTTCGGCAAAGTAAATAATATCGTCCACGATGATGTTGCAGCCAGCCGCAGCGAGCGCCTTGATTCCTCGGGCAAACGCGGCCTGCCCGCCCTGCGCAGTATGAAAGGCAATGCCCGCGCCGGGGGCCACATCATGGATGATCTCGGCCATCGCCCGCCCTTCGTCGGTAGCGCTGGGCTGGAGAAAATCCGCCAGTACCTGAACGCCCGACGGCAGATCGCCCGATTGGACACCGGCTGCGGCTACGCCCAGCTTGTTGTAGGAATCGGAGAGGATGCCGACTTTAGAACCGGCTCCCGTTACGCCATACGTCTGACGGGCCACGTTGGACCCAATGGCCCGGTCGCCCTGCGAGGTGACCGCCCCGCTGTTGTGTTGGGGTTCGTAGGCGGGCCGGGCAAACCGGAGACCGGGAACGTTTTTTAGTTCACTGATTTTGTCAATGGGCAAATATCCCGACACCATCCGCCCGAACCAGACCCCATTGCGCAGCCCCAGTGCCTGTAGTCGAGGCAGCAGGTCCCGGCCGTCGCCGTCGGCCGATATAGCTTCGATGGCAATGGCGTTGTCGATGATTACGTACGAATTTTTGATCTCAAGCCCCCGTCCGCCCACTTGTGCCGGTGCGCCGTTGTTAGTTATGATCGTGAGCAGGTCGGGCGTGACTTTGGCGTCTCGGGCCGCGTCTTTGACAGGGTTCTGGGCGAGACTGATGAATGGCTGGCAGAGCAGCACCGGAATAATCAGCGCAAACGCGCTATACGTTCGTATTCGTTTCAGCATAAAGTAGTTAGTTGAGGCAATGATCTGTCAGCCAAAAATGGCCCGAAAAGATAGGAAAGCAATACACGGTATCAATAAGGTGATGCAAACGGATTCAGTTCAGACCACAAAGGTTACCGGATCGGGTTTATCGTCGCTCATGGTCGGCGGGGTGAGCCGGCAAATTACTCTGTTCCGCCCGTGTACTATTTGCGCGATGGTCTCTGCTCAATGGCTCCCGGCTACGTCAGTGTCCCGCCGGATAGGGCACGTCGCCCTTCGCGGCAAACCACAGAATTCGGTTCATCAGGTCGTCTTCGCCCGTGTCGATGCCTTTCTTGGCCTGCTCGTCCGATTCGCGGGCGTACTGCAACGCCCGTCCCCGCAGCCCGACCAAGGGTTTGTTCATCTCGTCCAACGCGATTCGGTTGGACAGGGCGGTGTAGGGCGTCGGGTCGGGTTTGTCCGTAAAACAGTCGAACATGGGCAGGGCCGTGGCGTCGATGACGTTCATGGGCGGCAACCCCAGAATCTGCTCAATCGTCCGCACCATCGACGTCTGGTTGTAGTTGGTACGCACCGTTCGCCGGAGCCGTGAGTAGGGGCTAATCACGAAACCCGTGGTGCGGTAGGCCGATACATGATCCCAGCCCGCCTGCGAGTCGTCTTCGCTGATAAAAATAACGGTGTTGGCCGCAAACCGGCTCCGCTGAATGGCCTCCACAATCCGCCCGACGGCCAGATCATTATCGGCGACCATCGCCCGTGGGGTTGGAAATTTGGGACTCAGCCCCGCCGTGTGGTCGTTGGGCAGCGACATCACCATCAGGTTGGGCCAGTCGTCGCCGGGGCGGGCGGCCGTTTCGGTCAGTTCGCGGATGAACGCGTCGGCCCGCATCTGATCGTTGATGATCTCGTCGTCGCAGCCGGGAAAATCCATCGCCAGAATGGGCCGCACCCGCGAGATGGTCGTTGTGTTGGTGTAGGAAAACGGCTGACCCGTGCCCGACTGCCGCATCTGATACAGTTTCTGCCAGTCGTACTTGTTTTTGTCAAACTCGCAGGTGCAGGCTTCTCCATAAATGCGGACGGTTTTGCCGTGGTCGAGGGCGTTGTTCCAGATCAGCCCTTTTTTGTTGTACACCAGCGCGTCATACAGTACGTGCGGGTAGGACCGGAACCACGCCCGGACGCTCTTTTCGGTGTAGTCGGTTACCATCGCGGCATCGGCCCAGTGGTGGCCCTCCGCCGACGATTTACCCGATACGTAGTAGTTATCGAGCAGCATAAAGTCGCGGGCCAACCGGTGCTGATTGGGCGTCACGCTATCGCCGAAGACGCACAGCGACGGCATTCCCCGGCCCTCCGGCATATCGCCCAGCACCTGATCATAGGTCCGGTTTTCCTTGATGATGTAAACGACGTGTTTAAATACCGACGGTTCGCCGATGCGCTCCGGCACGGGCCGGGGCTTGGCAGATGGGCGGGGTAACCGGTCGGCCAGTGCGGTCCTGAACTGCAAACTCGCCTTGCGAACCCGGTTGGTATACCCCGCTAAAACCGCGTCGGTCGGCACGGGAATGATGGACACGGTCGCCAACTGCCGGTGCGCCGTGAACGCCCGCTGCCCCGGTTTGGGCGGTTGGGCGGTACGGCTGTTACCCATCTCGACCTCCGTGGCGATGCGGGAACCGGTGCCTTCGATATTGGCCACGTACAACTCGTTGCCCAGACACAAAATGCCGCCCGGATACGCCTGCGTTGGAATGTAACCCCGAACGGATGTTCCCCGAATGGATGTTCCCCGAACGGAGCGGCCCGCCGGTGCGGTTCCCCGGACCCGGTTGCGGTTATCCGGTTCGGTGAGCGACACCACCGCCAGCGCGTTATCTAAGCCGTTGGCGACGTAAAGCGTCGTACCGACGGAGTCGAGAACCAGCGCATTGGGCGTACTGCCGACATAAGGCGTGTCGCGCCCGAACAATCCCACCGCAATCGAATCGGTCACTTGCCGGGTCTGCGCGTCGATCACCGATACGTAGTCGCTGTTGCCGTTGGCGACGTACAGGAATCGCTCGTCGCGGCTGCTGATGATGGCATTAGGGTGCAACCCAACCGGCAATTCGCTCTCGGGTTTACCGTCGTTCCGGTCGATAATTGAGACGGTTCCCCGCGCCATTGCGCCCGTGCGCGGGTCAACGTAGGCACTGCCCCAGGGGACGCCCGCCGTTTCGAGGTGATTGGTCGAATCGGTTACCGGCGTAGCGACGCGCGGCCCGGCCCAGTTGGTGACGAAAGCGCGGCTATTAGCGAGGGCTACGCCGTAGGGTGCCACACCGGTTGGGGCCGTCCAGACGATGCTGCGGTCGGCAAAGCGCACTTTTACGAGTTGATTGTTACCGTTCAGGACCACGTACAGAAACGTTTCGCCCGCTTCGACACTAGTCGCTATGTCGTTGGGCAGCGAGAGCGTTGCCGGGGCCACGGCGGTAAACGGCAGCACCTCGACCGTGCTGACTTTACCGTTGGCGAAGGTGGCAATGACCACGCCCGATTTGCCTTTCCCGCGCTCCGACGCACCCCAGACCAAGTACGTTTTCCCGTTGTCGGCGAAGGCTTTGATGCCCGAATACGTGCTCATCATGGCCTGAGTTTCGGGGGCGTCGCGCAGGCTCCAGCGGTAGGTTATTTTTTTGCTGGAACGGTCGAGGATGGCAATGCCGTAGCGGTCTTCGATCACCACCTGCGTTCCGCCCGGCAGCGGTGTCAGGTCGAGAGAATGGTTTTCGAGTTTGGCATCACCGTAGACGACCGTCGTACCGGCCCCGTCGATGAGCCGGTTGTAAGGCATCACGACGGGTGTGCTGTCGGCCAGCGTCCGTTGATCGGTAACGTGGCGATGGGCTTTCTTCTGCGCCGAGACGGACAGGCATAAAAGGAGTAGCAGACTGATTGATAGCAGTTTGAGGGTCATGGAGAGTTGAGGACTCAGGGGTTTGTGTTGACTACCGGATTATTGGGTTTGGGCGAAGGTAATTACCGCCGGGAAAACTGACGACGTATTCTGATGGGAAGTGCCCGCTTTTGGCGTAATAATCCGTCGTGATAATCTGCGCCCCCGACTGACAGGCTGCGTCGAAGTTGCGCCGGTCGTTGGTGCGGGCCTGCTTCGTATCCGAGTCGGCGCGGGTGCGGACGAGGTAGCCTTGTTTGACCAATGCCTGAATCCGGGGCTGATCG
>JAYTAC010000842.1:0-2388 GCA_043737755.1 Spirosoma sp. | reverse complement strand
CAAGAATTAGGGTGTTAATGGCTTATTAGCCGACGGTCAAACCCAAACTGTTTAAAAAACGCGCCATGATTGTCAGGTTTATTTTTCAGGTGGCGGCTTTTGGCTTTCTCTGCGCAGTAGCGATGATGGCTACGTTTCCGTTCTTAGTTTATTTCGGGAAACCCAAACCCTGGCAAAAAGCGATTGAGTTCATGATGTCGTTCCCCATCGATAATGAAAAGGTGGGAGCCTTTTCATTTTTTGGCGTGGTTGGTGTCTTTTTTCTGAATGGTTTGCTCTGGGGTTTGGTTTTAATCGGCGTTTTTAGGGTAGGCATTCTGATAAATAATTTATTTGCGCAACAAATTCCATGAAACTATTACACATAATACTTTCCGTACTTGGATTAGGCATTCTGACATCGTGCAAAAAGTCTGGCTACGACACAAAAAATGGCTTGGTCTATTACAAAAATTACCACATCGAGTTGGCAGATCAGGCTTCCTTTCAGGAATTGAACGCTGTTTTTGCTAAAGATAAAAACCACGCTTATTACCGGGGTATACCCCTAACAGGCATCAACGGGGCTGCTTTTAACGCACTGGATGACCATTACGGCAAAGATCAGTCATACGTTTTCTACTGCGATAATTATTTGGACTTCAACCTGTTCGACACGAAGCGTAAGGATAAAGTCAATAGAGTTTTGGCGGCTGATGCCGGTTCATTTCGGGCTATCAAAGATGAGTATGCTAAAGATAAATTTCGTGCCTATCACAAGGGAGTTGGCTTTGCGGTAGCCGACGTCGATTCGTTTGAACCCCTTGATAATATGTTTGCTAAAGACAAGAAAGTTGGCTATTATTTTCTGAAGCCAATTTCGGGTAGTGAAGGCAGTTCATTTGAGGTGTTGAGTACTAATTATGTAAAGGATCGACAAAACGTTTATTGCGCCCGGAAAGATACGGATGACCCGTCGGCGCCGAGTGCAGACGTAATCAAAGGGGTTGATTCAAGATCGTTTACCGTGGTTGGTATGTATCACGCAGCCGACAAAACCCGCGCTTATTATCAGGATAAACCGCTGGAAGCCGCCGACCCGGCTACGTTCAGCGAGTGGGACGACTCAAACGTCAATTATGCCTCCGACAGTATTCATATCTACATTGAGGACCGGCTAATCAGGGGAGTAGATAAGGCTTCTTTTAGGCTATTGACGGATGGTTATGCGCAGGATAGTCAAACCGTTTATTATGAAGATGAACCAATAAAGAATTCTGACTTAACGTCTTTTTCCATTCTGGAATCGGGCTACGCAAAAGACGGTAAATGGATTTATTACGAAGGCAAAATTTTAAATGGGGGCGACCCGGTTTCGTTTGCGCTTGTCGGTAATGAAGCTGATCGAGACGCAGCCGATAAAACCCATTCGTATTATAATGGCCGACGAGTTAAGCTGAAAAAATAGCATCAAAGATTTAATTTGTAGACGTACATCATTCTCACACTAATAAGTCAAAAAGAATAGATTATGAAATACATCGGCATTGGATTACTTACCGGCATCGTCGGCTACGTTATCATCGCCTTTTTGAGCTATTACCTCATTGGTAAATTCTCGTCGAACGGCCACGACAGAGGAGTGGAAGCCAGCATGACCAGCATTTTCGTCTATGGACCAATTGGATTTATTGTATCGTTTATAGGCGGCTATATCTGGGCGAAAAATTCATTTTGACCAGTCTGAGATTACCCGTGAAGAATAATTACCCGTATGAAATAAGTCGTTTTTTCGCCCGACCTTCAGCATAAAGTGAGCTTCGGCAGCTACGAAATTAGCATGAGTCACTGGATTGACCAGCCTTACCTGATCCGAATTAGTGACGACGCTTGTCTGTTCGATCTCAGCGAAGAAGCTTGGTCAGCGTCGACTGTGCGGTGGTTCAATGATTCGACTGTTGATTTATACCTGCGCAAATACCCTGGTCTGATTGATTGTACACTGGTGCTGAATATATTGACTAATCAGGCTGAAGCCGTAAGCCGGACCAATTCGGTTGCGGGCACATTTTCGGCGGTGAACGAATGGATTCTAAACCTGAAATAGGCTGCGTCAATTGTAGCCGACACTAAACACCATGATCCCGAAAAGCAGCTCTCCCGCCGATAATCAGCCTGTAGATGCCAATCCTCAAGTGAGTTATTCCGAAGGCGGACGCAGCGGCACGATTCATTACGTGAGCACCGAAACCAGCTTCGACCTGTGGTATGAATTCGCCATGCCGCCCGCAATCGTGATTATTGGAATTCCCGAACCCCGGTTTTGGGAAGCGCAGACTAAAACGCCCTTGTCGCAGCGAACCGACATTTTGCAATTTATTGGTGAGCAGGTGATAAAAGACCGGCTAT
>JAYTAC010000841.1:0-5935 GCA_043737755.1 Spirosoma sp. | reverse complement strand
GGGGCGACGAGCGTTTCCAGATTGTGTACATCGACCGACGGTACAAACTATCACCGTGATTCTGGGTGTATTTGACGGCATTTCGCGTGGCCAACGCTTCCCAGATACCGGCCGGTTGGTACGGATGAACACTTGGCCCACCAATGCGCTTCGTCAGCAACCCGCTCGCGGCCAGCGCGTTGTCCCGAATCTGCTCCGCCGACATCCGGTAGCTTGGTCCGCGCGTCAGGAAGGTGTTGTCGAAATCAGCTTCCCGTGCGACTTCCGATACCGTGGACGACTGCCGGTACGTGGCTGACATAACGATCAGCTTGTGCATCGCCTTCGTATTCCAGCCAGATTCCCTAAACCGTACCGCTAAATAATCAAGCAGTTCGGGGTGGCTCGGCAGGGCACCCTGATTGCCGAAGTCATCACTGTTTTTGGCTAAGCCCTGCCCGAAATACTGCTGCCACATCCGGTTGACCATCACCCGGCTGAACAGTGGGTTGTCGGGCGTGAACAGCCATTTTGCCAGACCAAGCCGATTTCGGGGCATATCGACCGACATAGGTTTCATACTGTGCAGCACGGCGGGCTGAACCACTTCGCCGGGGGCGTCGTAAACCCCGCGTTTAAGCAGGTGCGTCACGCGCGGTTGGCTACGCTCCTGCATCACCATCACCTGATTGGCATTGGTGTACAGCATCAGTTGCTCCCCGCGCAGTTTCATGGCTTCCGCAGATGCCGTTTGGTATGTCGGGTCCTGCGTGGTGACGTAATAGCTGTACAAACCCGCCCGCTGAACCGGGGTGCGCTTCGTCACGGGCGTTTGCAGGGCAGCAGCAAGCGCGTCGGGACTGCCCGCCAGCCGGGGCATTTCGAGCGGAGTCAGGCAGCGGTCATAAATGCGCAACTCATCGACGGCGAAATCTTTGTAGAAATAATCGTGCATCCGGCCCACGTAAAACGCGTGCTGCGCCCAGTGCGACTTGTCTTTGCCGTAGACCATGCTGTGCTCCAAGTGATCCGTCACGACCCGCGTCTGCATGGGTTTTCCGTTCACGTAGAGCGTTAAACCACCGGCCCGGCCCATTCCATTGTACGTTATTGCCACCTGAAACCACGCGTTGACGGGTACTTTACCAACCGACTCGATGTCGATGGCATTGGCGGGCCACACGTGACTAAACGTCACCTTCAACCGTCCGTCGGCCAACAAATCGAGTTGGTAGCCGCGCTGCCCGTCCATTGGCCCCGCAGTACGGCCCAGCAGCGTAGCGGCCATGCCCGGTTTCGTCAGTTTGAACCAGCTACTGATGGTGAACGGCTGATTTTGCTCAAATTCGGCAAAGCTGGACGGTAGACTGATATAGCTGTCGCCGGGCAAAAAACGGGCGTTCCCAAATCGACCCGGCACCGCGTAGGGGAGGTTGTCCGAGTCGCCCCCCAGCCGGGCCGGAAGCGTGTCGTTAACCCGGTTGGCGAAGGCGTTACGCGGGTCTTTCAGCAACTCCGCCTTTGTCTTTGGTTTGGCGACTTCCTTTTTCCCCGGCTTCTTAGTCTCTCCGGTTTTTTTTAGTGCTTTCTCCCGCTTTTGCCTCTCGTTTTGCGCCTTTACCAATGCTTTGATATCGCCCCGATCAGTTTCGTCGAAGGTGTAGTGCACGATCAATCCCGTTTCAGGCTCACCAACTGCCTGACCCTGACGACGCGACAGCCATTGACTGAATCGCTGTTGATAGTCGGGCCGGTTAACATTCAGCTTTTGGGTCAGCGGAGTTAGTTTCTCGCGGATGTACGCCAATTGGGCATCCGTCTTCGGCGTCGTCAGCGTGATCGTCGGGGCGGCCTCGCCGTTGTAGGGAACCTGCCCGCGCTCGTTGTTGCTGTTGAAAAACGCAAACAGCGAGAAGTAGTCCTTCTGCGAAATAGGGTCGTATTTATGGTCGTGGCAGCGGGCGCATTCGACCGTCAGACCCAGCATCGCCTTGCCAAACGTTGCCGTCCGGTCCGCCACGTATTCGACCCGGTATTCCTCGTCCACAACCCCGCCTTCCTGACTTTGCTGATGATTACGGTTGAAAGCCGTAGCAATAAGTTGGTCCTGACCGGGCTTCGGCAACAGATCGCCCGCCAACTGCCACGTAATAAACCGGTCGAAGCTAAGGTTGCGGTTGAAGGCCCGGATTACCCAGTCGCGGTAGGGCCACATCGTACGCGGCCCGTCGTCCTGATAGCCGTGCGTGTCGGCGTACCGCGCTACGTCGAGCCATTCAACCGCCTGACGTTCACCGTAATGTGGACTTTTAAGTAGTCGATTGACAACTCTCTCATACGCGTTCGGCGACTGATCGGCTAAAAACGCGTCGACTTCGGCAGGCGTGGGCGGCAAGCCCGTCAGGTCCAGACTCACGCGCCGGAGCAGCGTCGTTTTGTCGGCTTCGGGCGCGGGTTTCAACCGGTGGGATTCCTGTTTGGCCAGCACAAACCGGTCAATGTCGTTGATGGCCCATTTTCCGTTGTTCACGGTCGGCAGTTCCGGCATCGTCGGCGCAATGAGCGACCAATGCTGTTTGTATTCACCCCCCTGCTCGATCCAGCGCAGTAAAATTGCTTTTTCTTCGGCATTCAGGCTGAGGTTCGATTCGGGCGTGGGCATCACCTGTTCGGGGTCGGTACTGGTGATGCGATGGAACAGTTCGCTGCCCGCAAGGTCGCCCGGCACAACGGCTCTTCTGCCGCTTTCGGCGAGTGCTTCGTAAGCACCCTCGGGCGTGTGGAGTCGCAGTCCGGCTTTCTGTTTGGCCGCGTCGGGTCCGTGACACGCGAAGCAGCGGTCCGACAGAATCGGTTTGACATGGAGGTTGTAATCGACTTTTTCGGGTAAATTGATTTCTGCTGCTACCACGTCAGCCGGTTTCTCAACGGATGAGTGGCAGGCCGTCAGCCAGACTGACGTACCGAACAAACCAGCCGTGGCACTGAGCAGAATGTATCGAAATCGTATGTCGGACCAGATAGGCATGAATGCGCGAACGAGTTGAGTATGACTTGATTGAACAAAAATACCAACGATTCGTCCAATTT
Organism: Spirosoma sp.; assembly: GCA_043737755.1. Lineage (GTDB taxonomy): Bacteria > Bacteroidota > Bacteroidia > Cytophagales > Spirosomataceae > Spirosoma. Next base: position 2,866 of record JAYTAC010000841.1, on the reverse strand, counting down.
TTCAGCATTATTTTACCCGGTTAGTTGCCGATGTTGCTGTTCGGCAAGCTGGCAGCGGAGCGTATCGCTGGCAATCTACGTTCGGGAAAAATCGTGCCGATCCGTTCTGAACAATCCGGTATTCGCGCCAAACACACCCCTGCCCGGAAATGACTAATTTGCCGGTTCTAACTAAAATTTCAATGATTGTGAATCTGGCAGAACACTTGCGTTTCTTCCGTTAGTATCGTGACTATAAACTAATTATTTCACCAATTCACCCCGTCAACTCCATGAAAGCAATCGTTCAAAAGCAAAATTCTACCTTTAACAATCCTGACATTGGTTACGTCAGGCCGGTGATGATCGAGGAAAATGGCCGTTGGAAACCCATTACCCCCGGCATGTTCCTCAATACCGGCAACGTATTGATATTCAATGGGTACCAGAAAGAGATTGACGAGCGATTTTTGAAAGAAGAATTATTTTATTTGGAATATCTCCTCAATCCGCGTCACAACACCGAAACGGCCAGTAGCTGCAAGTTTTCGGCCTCAGGGTCGCAGGCTGCCGAACCGCAACGTCACGAGTTATGCCGTGTACTCAACAAACCTTTCGACCCAAACCGCCCTATCGTCTTAAACGTTGAGGATCAGCCGTACAGCTATGTTTTTTTGCGGGACAACAACCACCTGATCGGCCCTTTCTGGCACACGAACGATTCGGAAAATGACGCCGATACCCAGCTAAAAATCAGGCTGAAAGCCGAAAGTGCCTTAGAATTAGAGATTTCGACCGAGTATGACTCCTGCGTGTTCAGCATTCCCATCACCGAAGCCAGCGTTGTGGAATATGGCGGGCAGCAGTACATCCTCGACGCCCGCGAACTGCTCGGCAACGACCGAAACCTACGCCAGCCCATCTATTACGGCTCGCCCAACGAACTCATGGACTGGGCACGGCGCAAAATTGGCGGAGCCTGGACGCTCGACCCGCGTCAACTCAAACAAATCAGCCAGCTTTTGGACGACCTCAGTCCCGACGGTCAACTCGAAACGCTCAAACTCGACCGGCTGCGGCAACTCATGCGCGGCAGCGAAGAATGGATCAGCACCCGGCTCCCCGCCTTCGCCCGGCAGTTTCTGACCGAAACACCCGAAGGATTATCGTTTTTGGACGACTATTTACGGAATAACAGCACCGAAATTTCGAACCGCCAGAACGACGAGTGGCAGCGCAAAAACGACGAAATCAGGAAACTGTACGCCGAAACCCAGCGGCTCAAATCCATGCCCGCCACGCACACCAACACCCCCGCACCGGTTGTTGGTGCCGACCAGCTTCGGGCCGAAGAAACCCGCTTGGCCGAACTCACCAAACAACGGCAGGAGCTGGAGATGAGCCTCGGCCAGCTCCGCGCCGAAATGACCAACGGCGACGACGTGCGGCTCAACCTGCTCCGCGCCAAAACGTACCTCGACGTGCTCGAAGGCCGCACCACCCGCCCCGCCCCCGCCGACCTGCCCGCCCCGTCGCTCAACGGAATGCCCACGTTTTTGCGGCCCGTTGCGCCCGACCCGCGCCAATACGCCACCGAAGTGCAAAACTGGCTCGACAGTGCCGGGCGACGCATGGACTACAACGACGTGGTCAATTACCTTATCACGCTGCAACAGAGTTTTCTGACCGTACTGGCCGGATTACCAGGCGTGGGCAAAACATCACTTGTGACGCGGTTAGCCGGGGCAACGGGCCTGACCAACCGCTTTCTGACGGTGCCCGTCGGGCGGGGCTGGACGTCGGCGGCTGACCTGATCGGGTACTACAATCCCTTCACGGAGCAGTTTCAAGCCGCCCGCACGGGTTTATACGAAGCCGTTAGCCGATTAGATACCGAATACCGCCGGGGCGAAGCCTTACCCTACTGGGTGTTGTTGGACGAAGCTAATTTGAGTCCGCTGGAGCACTACTGGTCGGATTTTATGCGCCTGAGCGACCCCGAATCGGAGCCGGTGCTGACGCTGGCCGGAGCGTTGGGAAACGTCCGGCAGCAGATTGGCACGGGGCTGCGGTTTGTGGCCACCATCAACTACGACCATACCACCGAAGTGCTGTCGCCCCGCCTGCTCGACCGGGCCGCCGTGATTCGTTTGCAAGCCGCCCGCGACCTGATCGACCCTACCACCCTCGACGTGCCGCCCCCGCTGCCGATGCTGACCACGCCCCAGGCCCGGTCGCTGTTTGCCGAAACGGGCGAACCCTTCACTGCCGACGAGAGTGAATTATTCCGCAAACTGCGCGACGTACTCGAAAATGAAGATGCCACGCTGGGTCAGCCGATCATTATCAGCCCCCGCAAGCAGCGGGCCGTGCAGGCCTACTGCGGACGCGGGCGGATGCTGCTCGACGGTGATAATGCGTTTACGGCACTGGATTTTGCGATGAGTCAGCACGTACTGCCCTTAGTGAACGGCCGGGGCGAGGGTTTTGGCAAACGGCTCCGTCGCCTGCTCGAACTCATCGACCGGCCCCTGCCCCGGTCAGCGCGGCTGCTCAACCGGCTGCTCACCATCGGCTCCGATTCGTACCACGTTTACCGTTTCTTCAGTTGACTATGCACTGGACTCTGGTTCAACGACTTGAGGGCGGCTACGTCAAATCATATCCCCTGCCCGTCACGGAACACATTACGGTTTCGGAGAATGACGCGCTCTGCCTGTGGGCCATTGCTGACGGAAGCCCGGCGGGCGATGCCGCAACCGTGTGGCTGTCGGATACGCCGTTTCCGGTCGAAAGCGGGTCGTCGGGCGTGGCGCAGGCGGCTTTCTGGTTCGGACCCGAGGGCCAGCAGACGCAGGAACGCCACGCCGTTGCCGGGCGGTCGCTG
>JAYTAC010000840.1:0-5935 GCA_043737755.1 Spirosoma sp. | reverse complement strand
AAATGCGGCCCCATCCGGCGCGGCCTGATTGTTCGTGTTCGGTTTAAACAAAACACCTGGCATACGGTAAACTTTCTCCCGAATGGCGCCTTCCATCAGCGTGGCATAAAATGAATCACTGCTCCGCTTGTTGGCCGGTAGCGTGATCAGCAGTTTGTTCTCCCGCCAGTTGTGAAAATCACTGGACAGTAACTGGCGAATCACCAGCATTTCATCGAACGTCAGCCAGTAGGCCGCTGCGTTGAACAAGAAGCTGAAAATGAGTACGCCCCGGCCAATTATCGGGCGGTGTGCAGGGCGGAGCCAGAGCATGAACAGCAAGTAGCCAATGACGACGGCTACCGTGGCAAACCAGATGAAGCGGGGTAACAGAAGGCCATAATGCCAGCCTTGCTCCCTGGCAAAGGCAATGCCGACCAGCGTAATCAGCGGGTACAGATAACCCGCTATCAAGGCCAGTGAGACTGGTTCAATCGTGGCAACAGACCATGCGGCCAGCCGTTTTTGTAAACCAACCGGCATCAATTTCAGCCACCGTTCGTAGCCGGTATATCGAACCAATGTGGTGCCGATGACAACAGCGAACAGGAACGTGAGGGCCATGCCAATCAGGCAGAGAATGGGTAATGAGCGCGTGAAGAGCAGGCCCATTGAGCCGCTCATCAAAAAGAAACCACCTAACACGCGCAGGGGATGACTCAGGTTTTGTGAGACGGGGGCAGCCGCTGAGAACTGTGACAGGTAATGATAGAGCCAGCCGCACAAAGCCGTAAACACAAGCCAGACTATCAGTTGCTTAGGCTGACGGCGCAGCAGCACGATGAGAAAACCAGCCACCAGCACGGCCAATCCATTTCCGTTTGAAAATATGGCCAGAAAAGCGAGGGGTAAGCTAAATAGAAATGAACGCGCTGATGACCGGGAAAGCAGGTAAAATGCCCAGAATGCAAAAAAGAGCGCGGGGATATGCTGGAGGGCGCAGATAGCCCAGGTAATGGTGTTCTCGTAGTATTGGGGCTGGAAAAGCAGGTAGAACATGGGCACGGTTTGCGGAACGGACAGGCCATCCTGCCGGGCCATTCGGTACAGCAGCCACGCCGTGCCCAGCAGTGTGGAATTACCGACAAAAAACAGGGTTCGGAAATTTAATTCGCCCTCAAGCAGATAGTCGATCATTGCCGTCAGGCGGGCGAAAACGATAACGTGCTCACCATGCGGATAAAAAACAGTGGTGAGCAGTTGCCGGGGGGTTAAGTGAGCTAACTTCAGGTTCACCGAGTCGACGATGAACGTGTAGTCATCTAAGTAAGGCATGTTGGTCGAGAACCGGTATACCAGCCAGACATGAACCAGCACGGGTAATGCTATGAGTGCACAGCCAATGGAATTGTAGTTGAATTTGGTAGAGTCGTAAACGCGGGAATGGAGTTGAGCAATCATTTCAGGTTAAAAAAGACACCCGTAATTTACCACTACAGGGCAAAAATTGTTGCCTTTTCTTACAATGGTGACAATCTTTTAATCTGTAAACAGCAGATGGTATACAAATTAAAAGGCCATGAACACTACTCACATACCGGGATCTCGAGTGCCGACGTATTGCAGGGTAATTACTTCGCCGGGTGTCACATAGGCGGGCGCGAAATCGTGCGCAATCTCGAACTGCTGCACGATGTCGACCCATCCGGGATTACCGGCAAAGCTAATTTTGTAGGTGTGAAACTGTCCGTCGTTAATGGCTCTGAAACCAATTGACTGCTCGAATGGGTTGCGGGCACCACGCGGAAACCGGACAGCGTTCTGCTTTGGGAAGCCGCCGTCCAATCCATTGGGGGCCTGCCCGTTCAGCAGCCACGCTAACCGCAGGGGTGCTTGAGGCCCTGCGCCCGTTGGCCCCGCATAAGCCATTTGGATATACAGCGTGTTGAAATCACTCGTTTTCCAACTGCCAAAGGGCGATATGAGCTTGGTGTGGTAGGCGTTAACGGGACCATTGTCGGCTTTGCCCGTCACCGTCACCCGCCAGTCGCCGGCCGAAAACGGCTCTTTCTGGTCGTAGCCGCCGTCGGCGATAATCCAGCCATTGCGTCCGCGGGCCTTGCTGAACACAAAGTCGGGCGTTGCAGACCGTTTCTGCGCGTAGACGTACCGGCGAATCTCCTGCTCCGGCCCGAGAATATACGTGTAGGACCGATGCCAGGTCTGATCGCTGTCTAAGTGAATCATCGGCTGATTGGCGGTGTACGTAATGGTGTTTCCCCCTTCCGAATTTTCACGGGTCTGGATAGACGCCACGTTATAATTGCCGTGAAAATAGCCGGGGGTATACAGGCCAATCAGTCGGGGTTCGCCTGCGCTGCTGCCTATTTCGACACCCTGCCACGGTTCGGTGAGACAAAACGGGGTGCCCTGATGTACCTCGACGGTCCCGTTGCCATAACGCATTTCAACGCCGTCTGTCACGGTAGCAGGGGCGTTGGTGTAGGGCGACGGGCCATTGTAAAAGTGAACCTTTCGGGCACCGTTAATCATCATCATGGGCCACTCCTGCGACTCGGCCCCGTAGAACGTTTTGTCGGGCCGCTGGTGCGTCAGCCGAACGTTGATGTGTACTTTGTTGCTGTCGACGCGCACCCACTGCTCGTAGAAAAATGGCAGCCGCCGGGCGTTCTGGTGCGCCCACGACAGACACTGGGCTTTGGTGTAAATCCAACCGTTAACAAAGCCATGAAACAGAATGGGGGAGGGGTTGCCCCCGTCGTCACCGGCCTGAAGCGGGTTATAGCCAATTCCTTTCCAGCGGGGCGAATCGTCGGCATAGCTGCGCGGCCCGGCATACGAACTCATCCCCGACTCGCGGCCGTTGTCTTTGAAGTTGATCAGCGGCTGGTTGGTCACCTTGTCGTAAATCTGGATGGATGCGCCGTACTCCTTCCGTACTTCGAGCCGCAGCGTGGCCGATTCCTGAACGGAGGTACGACCAACAACCCGGCCATCAATGACGGTGGCGTTGTTACTGAGCCACTGAGATTGCGCCGTTGGCACCTCAAAAGTGAACGGTCCCGGCACGTAAGGCAGCATGGGCAGCGGGTTGATAACCGCTTTTTCCCTGACGCTGCAACTCGTGACGGCAGTCACCACTACCGCCAGCAGCAGCACAGACCGAATCAGCTTAACCAGCGCGTTTTTCATCACTTAATGAATTTATATCGACTGAATAACTCAACGATAGAACGCCGGGATTACTATTTTTCATCTCCTGAACGGCTAACGCGTGTGGGTTGACGACGCGGCACGACCAGACCCCGGAATGCCCGACTCATCACAAATTCAGAATTGTGAACTCGACCCGGCGGTTGAGTTTGCGCCGTTCGTCGGTTTCGTTGCTGGCAATGGGTTTACTGGGTCCCCATGCTTTGGTCTGGATGCGGACGTCGGCAATGCCTTTGCCTGTCAGGTACGCCTTCACCACCCGGACGCGGTCCTCGGAGAGCTTCATGTTCGGCTCCCAGTCGCCCTGATTGTCGGTGTGGCCTTCCACCAAAATAGCCATCCTGGGGTAAGCCGTGAGCATGTCCGTTACGCGGTCCAGTTCAACGCTGGCTCCCGGCTGAAGCGCAAACTGCCCCTGCTCAAACAGCACCTCGCGCATGGTTATTTTCTGGCCTGGCTCAATTTTCACCAAGTACAGATTGCGCCGGATGTCGCGGAAACGCTTGTCTTTGCTCAGGTCGAGCGTTTCGGTGGTGGGGAAATAACCGGCCTTCGTAGCCGTCAGGTTGTAGTGCTTCTGGGTGGGCAGAATAATTTTGTACTCACCCGTTTCGGGGCTGTAGTCGACGTTGGCCACGCTTTTGCTTTCGTTGAAGACCGTCGATACCACTTCCGATGCCACGGGTTTTTTGGTTTTGGCATCCAGCACCACCCCCGACACAATGGCCACCGGATCGGGTTTGATGGCGGGGTATAGCTTGAGCCGGAAAATGTCGTCTTCGCCCATCGACCCTGCCCGCGAACTCAGGTAGGCAAAGTCGCCCGACGCCGGAATGGTGAAGTAGCCGTCCCACTCGGCGGTGTTGATGGCCGGGCCGAGGTTTTCGGGTTCGCTCCAGTTGCCCCACGAGTCATCGAGCCGACGCGACACAAAAATGTCGCCGTTGCCGAAACCCGGATAGCCCGTCGAGGTGAAGTAGAGCGTGCGGCCGTCGGCGGCTAAAAACGGCGAACTTTCTTCGTCGGCGGTGTTGAGGGTCGGCCCCAGCGACACGGGTTCGGTCCAGGTTCGGTCGGGCCGCTGGATGGACACGTACAGGTCGCGGTCGCCCCGCGTGTTTTTGCGCTGCACGGCTAAGATGATGGACCGGCCGTCGGGCGAGACGCAAAACTCTAAGTGCTCTTTTTTGTGCTCGTTGTAGTTGTTGGTGATTTTGCACTCCACTGGCTGCGACCAGCCCGCTTTGGTGCGGGTGGACCGGGAGATGCCGAATGTGAGGTCGCCGTTGGGCTGGTAGGCGTTGATGAGGTAGGCCGTCCGCCCGTCGGGAGCCATGCCGCTGATGGCGTTGTTGCCCGCGTTGTTGATGGGCGAACCAATATTGACGGCCTCACCCCAGCCCGGCGGACTGCCCGACGCGCCCGATCCAAGCGTCGAATACCAGACGTCCTGCTGGTTGGCCCCGCCGATGTTGGCTTTGTTATAGTTGCGGGTGAAATACAGCGTCCGGCCGTCGGGCGAAATCACCGGGGCCACCTCCTGACCGGCTGAGTTAATGGTTTTGCCGAGGTTTTCTTTCTGGATGTCTTTGGGCGTAGCGGCCGACACGTTGATGCCGATGGGTACGGGTTCGGTAGCTTCCGAAATGCCGATGGCGTCGATTTGGTTGATGCCCTTCAGCGCGGCCCCGTTGATAAACACTTTCACCTGCTGACAAACGAACGACGAGTCGGCCAGGAGAATGTGCATCAGCGGGTTCTGGCGCGGCTGTCCGTCGGCATCCTGATACACGACGTGCTGCTGGTTTTTCTCGTCGATGACCAGCACCCGTACCACCGCACCCGGATTCACGTTTTCGGCAATAATGATCTGGCGGGCGCGGATGGGCTGCCCAAACCCGACCTGAATCCACTCGTCGGCTTCGCCATCGGCCGTCAGGGGTGCCCACGCGCAGGGACTCTGGCCCGTTTCCGGTGCTTTGCTGGGGCGTCCCAATGCCTGCGACGCCCGGTATTGCTCACCGTTTTCACCCGCCCCGGCGGTCCGGCTTTTCTCCGACGACACGCCCACGACGCGATTGGCCCACTGCACCGAGCCTCGATAGGCGGTTTGCGCAGGACTGTCGAAGGCGAGACTTGCCAAAATAAAGCAAAGCAGAAAACGCTGCGAGGGCATAAATGGACGGATGAATTGGTTTAACGACGCGGACTGATGATAAACGCTGTCTGGTACAATCATTTATCATCCATCACTCATCATTGTTTAGTTCGTCAGCACCCGGTATTCCCAGGGCTTGAGGGTAACGGTCATGTCGGGTTTGAGATTCATCGGCTGGTGGGTGAACACCTCGGTGTAGGTGCCTTCGTAGCCGGTGCTGCCCAACTGAACGGTCTGGGATTGGGCACTCAGGTTCAGCACTACCACCACCTGGTCGGTGTCGCGCTGCCGGTGAAAGGCGTAGACTTTGTCGTCGTGGTCGGTTGGTATTTTCACGACCTTACCCCCCGCCGTTCCGTTCCACAACGCCCGGTTGCGGTGTTTGAGCGTCAGCAAGGCTTCAAAAAAGTTGCTCTTCGCATACGTCCCCCAGGCGATGGTATCTTTCTCAAAGAACGCTAAGCGTTTGTTCAGGTTCGACTCCATGCCGTTATACACCAATGGCATTCCTTCCAGCGTGCTGCTGAGCACGATAAAGGCGTTGGCGGCCGGGCCGAACGACTC
>JAYTAC010000839.1:0-2395 GCA_043737755.1 Spirosoma sp. | reverse complement strand
TCAGCCTGAGCAAGAAAGAAGCCGATGCCGATTTAGCCATCAAACAGAAATTCGCCGAAGTCCTGGCCAACCCAGCCAAGTTTCCGGTGATGGAAAGCGTGAGCGACAACTTGCAATACACGCACAACGTCAACAACAAGTACCCGCGCAACCCGTCGACGTTTGGTTTTAACGCTACCCGCGAGAACATGGCCAAGACGTACATCGACGCGCTGGTGGAGCGTAAAGACCCGCGCGTATTTGTCGTGGCCGAACCCGCTGAAGCCAAACTAAAAGCGGGTCTGAAAGCCACCGACCACGCAGCTTATGTAGGTGCCAGTTCGGGCGAGGATTTGGCCGATATGTCTACCAATGCCCTCAAGGGCGAGTATTCGTTCCAAAACCGGAGCCGTTATTACAGCAACGACGTGGGCGAATCGGTATTCATCATCGGCTACCCGGAGTTGCAGTTCAACATTGCCGAGGGCATCAGCCGGGGCTGGGCACCGGGAACTGCCGAGACGCACTACAAAAACGGAATCATGGCGTCGATGGCGTTTTACGGACTCACGAGTGCGACCACATTGGATGCGTATTATGCCCAGCCGAACGTCAAATACGCAGGTAATACGGCTGCTGGCCTGACGCAGATTCTGACCCAGAAGTACATCGCTTTTTCCCAGAATTCGGGACTCGAGGCCTTTTACAACCAGCGTCGGACGGGTATTCCTACGTTCCTGACGGGCGTTGGAACGGCCAACAGTGCCCGCATCCCGAAGCGGTGGCAGTACCCGTCCAACGAGCGGGTAACCAACAAAACCAACCTCGATGCAGCCTTAGCCGCTCAGTATGGCGGTAAAGACGACATCAACGAGATGATGTGGTTGCTAAAATAAGTCCAAACCCTGCCAGCGGCTGAAGGCCCTGGCAGGGTTTAATCAATTCCTCATGAACCGCCGAACCCTCCTCAAAACTGCCGGATTGCTGCCCCTCGTGGCGGCTCCTGACTTCCTTGTTACCCCGCCGAACCCGCTGCGAAAACGCTCCGTTCGGTTTGCCTACATCGGCGACACGCACATCACGGCTGATAAAACGCCGATGGAAGGCATTGCCAAATGCCTGCACCACGCCCAGAATCAGGCTGACAAGCCCCGGTTCATTCTGCACGGGGGCGACACCATCATGGATGCGCTGGTGCTGGACCGCGCTGCCGTCCAAAAACAGTGGGACGCCTGGAACACGGTGATGAAAGCCAACAATTCGCTGCCCATCGAACACTGCATCGGCAACCACGACGTGTGGGGGCTTGAAAGCGCGAAAAGCGATCCGCTCTATGGCAAAAAGTGGGCCGTGGAGCAGATGCGCATCAGTAACCGCTACCGGTCATTTGAGAAGAACGGCTGGCATTTTATCGTCCTCGACAGCGTTCAGCCCACGCCCGAAGGCCGTTGGTACACGGGCAACATTGACCCCGAGCAGATGGACTGGCTCAGAAGCGATCTGGCCAAAACCGATGCCAAAACACCGACTCTGATTCTGTCGCACATCCCAATCCTGAGCGCGACGCCGTTTGCGGGCCGGAGTACTGCCAAAGCCACTAATCTCAGCGTTTCGGGGGGTATGATGCACACCGATTCGGCTGACTTGGTCACGTTATTTTACCAGCACCCGAACGTAAAAGCGGCCCTGAGCGGACACACGCATTTGCTCGACCGGGTCGATTACAACGGCGTGGCCTACCTTTGCAACGGAGCCGTGAGCGGCAACTGGTGGAAGAGCGACACGCACTACCAAACCAAAGCCGGGTACGCCCTGATTGACTTGTACGACGACGGGACCGTGGAGCGGAGTTACGTTTCTTACGTATGATCGCTGCTCTCTTCGCCCAAAGCGGCCACGACGCGTACTTCGGCGAGCCGGTGACGCAGCTCGAACACGCCCTGCAAACGGCCCAACTCGCCGAGCAGGCCGGGGCCGACCGCGAAACCATTATTGCCGCTTTCTTGCACGATATTGGTCATTTGCTGCCGGTGAGTGATACAGTGGGTTATATGGATGGGTACGGTACGGTCGACCACGAGCGGCTGGGGGCGGATTATTTGCGCGGGCTGGGCTATTCGGAGAAAACAGCGCAGTTGATCGAGAACCACGTGAATGCCAAACGTTACCTAACCGCTAAAAGCATGGATTATTTTGAGCGGCTGTCGGAAGCGAGTCTGCGGACACTGGAATTTCAGGGCGGGCCGATGAGTGCCGACGAAGCCGCCCGCTTTGAACGGCATCCGTATTTCGACCAAATCCTGCAAATGCGCCGGTGGGACGAGCAGGCCAAAATTCCCGGACTGCCAACGCCGGACATGGCGCATTATTTATCGCTGATTAACGCATGAAGGTTCCGTTTCTACTATTTATTATT
>JAYTAC010000838.1:0-5950 GCA_043737755.1 Spirosoma sp. | reverse complement strand
GATTTAGTTAGCTTTCTATGCTTGTCCGCGCTCTGTTACTATCTGTTCTGTTCGGTTGCCTGTATGCTTGCCGGACCGACCGTTCGGCCGATGCGTTGTTCACCGCCGTTGGTTCGGGTGAGTCCGGCGTCACGTTCAACAACGCCGTGCAGCCCTTCGAGAGCGACACGCTCAATGCCAACACCTACGACCCGATGTACAACGGGGCCGGGGTGGGCATCGGCGACTTTAACCGGGATGGCAAACAGGACCTGTTTTTCGCGGGAAACAACGTGAGTTGCCGACTGTATCTGAACCGAATCGACTTCGGGAAAGCCAGCTTTACCTTCGAGGACGTAACGACCAAAGCGGGCGTCAGCACGACGGCCTGGTGTACGGGCGTGTCGGTGGCCGACGTCAATCAGGATGGGTGGCCGGATATTTACGTAAGCGTTGCCGGGCGCGACACGAGCCGCGCCGTTCGGCACAACCTGCTGTTTATCAATACGTCAACGAAAGCCGGAGCCGTGCCCACGTTTCGGGAACGGGCGCATGAATATGGCTTAGACGACAGCGGCATGAACACCCAGGCCGCTTTTTTTGACTACGACCGCGACGGTGATCTGGACTGCTACATCCTCAACAACGCCGTGGAACGCACCGGCCGCAACACCATCCGCCCCCGCCGACTCAACGGCGAAGGACCCAGCACCGACCGACTGTATCGGAACGAAGGAAGCGGGCGCAAGTTTGTTGACGTTTCCCGCGAGACTGGTATCCTCAAAGAAGGCTACGGGCTGGGTCTGACCATTGCCGACATCAATCAGGATGGCTGGCCGGACGTGTATTGCGCCAACGATTTTCTATCCAACGATGTCGTTTACGTGAACAATGGGGGAGTAGCCGGGCAGCACGCCGGGTTCACCGACCGGGCGGCTGAGTATTTCAAACACACCAGCTACAACAGCATGGGCGTTGACATTCAGGATGTGAACAACGACAACCGGCCCGACGTGATGGTGGTAGACATGCTGCCCGAAACCAACGCCCGCCAGAAAATGATGCTCATTAAAACCAACTGGGAGTTTTTTCACCTCGCCCGGCAGCAGGGCTACCAGGACGAGTACGTCAGAAACACGCTCCAGTTGAACATGGGCAACTCCCTCCTCAATGGGCGGTCCGACGGGTCGGAGGGTGGGGCCGGGCCGACGCTCGGTGGGGTCGCTTTTTCCGACGTCGGGCAGATGGCGGGCGTGTTTCGGACCGACTGGAGTTGGGCACCGCTGTTAGCCGACTTGGACAATGATGGTTGGAAAGACCTGTTTATCACTAACGGCTACCGGCGCGACATCACCAATCTCGACTACGTAGCGTATCTCAACAGTTCAGCGTCGAGCTTTGGTCGGGCGGGGCAAGCTCAGGATTTCGGACGGAAATCGCTGGCTGAACTCTACAAACTGCCCGGTGTCAAGCTGCATAATTACGTCTACCGAAATAAGTCCGCAGACGCGCAGTCTGCAGACGCGCAGCCGGGTGATTCGGCCCGGCGACTCGGGACACATATCCCTCTGTTCGAGGACAAATCAGATGAGTGGGGGTTTGGTGAGCCAACGTTTTCTAACGGAGCCGCCCACGCTGATCTGGACAACGACGGTGATCTGGACCTGGTGATTAACAACATGGACAACGAAGCGGGGTTGTACCGCAACGAAACCAACCGGCCCGGCAAACCCGTTGAACGGCACTCGCTCCGGCTTCAGTTGCCTGCCGACGCGCGGGGGCTGGGGGCGGAGGTACGGGTGCATACGCCCGACGGCATGACGCAGACGGTAGCCGCGCATCCCGTTCGGGGGTATGCCTCGTCGGTGGAGCCGTTTGTGCATGTCGGTCTGGGCAAACACACTACCGCCACAGTAGACGTGCGCTGGGCCGATGGAACCTACCAGACGGTTGGCCAACTACCCGCCGACCGGGTGCATGAGATACCCTACAAACCCACGGCTGCTTCGCCCCCGGCGTCCCCGCCGACGCCGACGCTGTTCACCACGGCCGATGCCGGGACAATCGGACTGACGTTCCGGCACCGCGAAGCCCCCCTGAACGACTTCGAGCGGACGCCGTTGCTGCCGCAGGTGTACGCTAAAAACAGCCCCGCCATTGCCATTGCCGACGCCGACGGCAACGGATTGGACGATGTTTTTGTGGGAGCCGATGCCGGGCAGACCCGGAGTCTGTTTCTGCAACTGAGTCCGGGACGCTTCGAGGAACGGGTGCAGGGTACCAACGATCTGGAGGACATGGGATCGCTGTTTTTCGACGCCGATGGCGACGGTGATCAGGACCTCTACGTTGTCAGCGGGGGCAGCCGACAGGCCGACAGCAGCACGATTTATCAGGACCGCTTGTACTCAAACGACGGAAAGGGCCGACTGACGCGGATGTCCGGCGCACTTCCGCCCACCACGTCGTCCGGTTCGTGCGTGGTCGCGGCCGATTTCGACGGCGACGGTGATCTGGACCTGTTCCGGGCCGGGCGTGTGAACGTCGGCCGTTATCCAATGGCCCCGAGGTGCTACCTGCTGCGCAACGATGCCCCTCCCGGCCGGTCCCGCTCCGGAATGCCGGACCACGGCGTACCGGCCGGTGCGGGACTACCGCGTTTCACCGACGTCACCGATCAGCTTGCGCCCGGTTTGCGTCACGCGGGCATGGTTTGCGCGGCTCTCTGGACGGATTACGACAACGACAATGACCCCGATCTGATGCTGGCCGGGGAGTTTATGCCCATTACGCTGCTGAAAAACACGGGCGGGCGACTCACGATGGAACCGCTGCAAACCGAGAAAAACCAACCTCTGTCGGGCTGGTGGAACTCGCTCACTGGGGCCGACTTTGACCTCGACGGCGACATCGATTACCTCGCTGGTAACCTCGGTCTGAACACCCGCTACCGCGTTTCGGCGCAGGAACCGCTGCAAGTCTACGCCAAAGACTTCGATGGAAACGGGCAAATCGACCCCATTCTGACGCAGTATGTGCAGGGCAAGCAACACATCGTACCAATCCGCGACGTGATGAACGATCAAATGCCGACTTTCTCGCGCAGACGCTTCACTAATTTCCAGGCCTACGCCGACAAGTCGTTCGGCGATGCCTTCACAAGCAGCGATCTCGACGGAGCTACCGTACTGACCGCGAATGAGTTACGAAGCTGTTATGTTGAGAACAGGGGTGGGGGCCGCTTCGCCATACGCTCACTGCCCGACTTAGCGCAGATTGCACCCGTCTTCGGGATGCAGACCGGCGATTTTAACGGAGACGGTCTGCCCGATGCGCTGCTGGTCGGGAATTCCTACGCGTCGGAAACGTATTCGGGCTGGCATGATGCCGGGCGTGGGTGTATGTTGCTGGGCGATGGGCGGGGAAACTTTCGGGCGGTGCCGACCGAGACCACCGGCCTTCGGGCCGATGGAGATGCCAAAGCTCTCGCTGCCCTCTCGACCGGCAACGAAATCGTGTACCTGCTCACCAACAACAACGGTCCGGTGCAAGTACTAAAACCTCGGTTCCCGACAAAACCCGCGCGGGCCGAACCCGGTGAAACATATCGGTTGGTGAAGCACAAAGACGGTCGGACGCAGCGCGTGGAGTTTTACCACGGGTCGGGTTATCTTAGTCAGTCGTCGCGGTGAGGTAACACGGACCGGGACGCGTAGTCTTCAGTCCGTATTTTACCCACCGCGACGACTGACTCAGATAACCCGACCCGGTCCGTGTTACCTCACCGCAGCTTTTCATTATCCAGGTGCCGGGTGGCGTCGCGGATGGTTTTCTTGTCAAGATTCTTCTGAAACGCTTTCGTCAGGTCCACGCCGGTTTGGTTGGCAAGGCAAATGAGCACCCAGAGCACGTCGGCCAACTCGTCGCTCAGATCTTTGCCTTTGTCCGATTCTTTTTCGGACTGTTCGCCGTAGCGCCGGGCAATGATGCGGGCTACCTCGCCAACCTCTTCGGTCAGCATGGCCATGTTGGTCAACTCGCTAAAGTATCGCACCCCAACGGTTTTAATCCAGGTGTCGACGGTGGTCTGGGCGTCTTCGAGCGTCATGATTTATCCGGTACAAACGTTAGCGTACTGAACTGATCTTCTACAAAAGTCTCCTGCGCCAAGGTTTGGAGTTGATTGGCCGTGACGGCTTTGATATCGCTGAAAATGTCGTTCAGGGCCTCCACCCGGTTGATGTCGAGCAGACTTTTGGCCATCATCAGCATGAAACTGTTGTTGCTTTCTTCGGCCATTGCCAATTGCCCCACCAACTGCTCTTTGGTCTGATGCAGTTGCAGGGTCGTCAGGGGCTGTTCGCGCAGGCGTTTCATTTCCTTCATAATCAGCGAGTGCGCTTTGTCGACCTTTTTGGGGTCAGTGCCAAAGTAAATCCCCAAAAAGCCCGTGTCTAAATAAGGCGTGAAACTGGCGTCGATTGAGTAAACCAACCCGTATTTTTCGCGCAGGTTCAGGTTCAGCCGCGAGTTCATGCCCGGACCACCGAGGAGATTGACGAGCATGAAAAATGGGAGTCGGCGTGGGTCGGTGAGGCCGTAGGCGGGTCGGCCGAGGGCGCACTGAGCCTGCGTAATGGGCCGCTCCACGCGGGTTTGTTTCGGCACGTAATCAGTGGGCGTTTGCCGCTTGCGGTTCGTGTGCTGAACCGGCACGTCGCGAAAGTACTTTTCCGCCACTTTCACCACCCGTTTGAACGGCAGGTTACTGACCGACGCAAACACAATCCGTTCGGTGTCGTAGTTCTCGGCAATGAACCGCCGGAGGTCTTCGCGCCGAAACGAACCAACGGTTTCGGTGGTGCCGAGGATGTTGCCGCCCAGTGCGTGGTTGGGAAAAACCAGCTCGTCGAAATCGTCCTGGATGGCGTCTTCCGGCGAGTCGTAATACATCGCCATCTCCTCCAGAATCACATCGCGCTCCCGCTCGATCTGCTTCTCCGGGAAGATGGAATGAAACGTGATGTCGGACAGCAACTCAGCGGCTTTCTCGAAATGAACGCCCAGTACCGACGCGTGAAAGCACACTTTTTCTTTCGTCGTATAGGCGTTGAGTTCGCCCCCGATGGTTTCCAGGCGGGTGATTATGTGGTAGGATTTACGTTTCTCCGTACCTTTGAAAGCCATGTGTTCCCAGAAATGGGCCAATCCCTGCTGGTGTGGCTGTTCGTCGCGGCTTCCAATGTCGAGCATAATGCCACAATGGGCAATCTGCGTGTGCGGGATTTGTTTGTGCGCGATGCGGATTCCGTTGGGCAGGGTGTAAACTTCGTAATCTTCCATTCGATGCTGTTAACGCAGTCAACACCGACGCGTTTGGCTTACTGATGATAACCGCAACCAATCCGCCCCGGTTCCTGATTATCCAGACCGCCTTTATCGGCGATGTGATCCTGACGACGGCCCTGATCGAACAACTCCGTGCCGCCCTGCCCGACGTACTTCTGGACGTGCTGGTTCGCCGGGGAAACGAGCCTTTGCTGGCTGGGCATCCGTTTCTGAATGAGGTACTGACCTGGAACAAAAAAGGGGGGATACTGGCCAAATACCGGGACCTGTGGCGGATACTGACCCTCGTTCGAATCCGGCAGTACGACGTAATTCTGAACGCACAGCGGTTTGGGGCCACCGGATTGCTGACTGCCTTGTCGAAGGCCAAACGGACTATCGGCTTCGCCAAAAACCCGCTATCCCGCTTCTTCACCCACCGCGTCGACCACCGCTACGCGCCGGACATCCACGAAGTCGACCGCAATGCGGAGTTGTTGCGTCCACTGGGGATATACGGTCCCCGAATCGGGCCGAAGTTGTATCCGTCTCCGGCCGACTATGCCGCTGCCCGCTCCTATCAGGGCAAGCCCTACGTGTGCATGGCTCCCACAACGGTCTGGTTCACCAAGCAATATCCCGC
>JAYTAC010000837.1:0-2399 GCA_043737755.1 Spirosoma sp. | reverse complement strand
TGCTGGCCGATTACATCTTAGCGGTGAAGTAGGTATCCCCCGAACAAAATGAAACCTCCACGCACCGAATTGGTGCGTGGAGGTTTCATTTTGTTCGGGCCATGCAGCAGATGGTTTTCTGCCCGGTCCCACACCTTATGTCAATTGATTCACCATTGGGGGAGAGACTGGGGCGACTTGGCAAAAAGCGCATCCAATCCCCGCTCCAGATCAGGGATGGATACGGTGATGTCTTCGTCCAAACCACTGAACCAGTTGCTGCTTTTGGGGCCGTGGTAGTAGGCCGAGTAGCGAAGTCCAAGCCGCCGGGCCATGTATAGAAAAAAATTGGGCGTATAATTGGGCGAGAAGAGTTCGACGAGGTGCGTCCCCGGCTGACACCACAGGATGTTGGTGAACGACGCCCCGTGTGGCCCGATAATGAACGACGCATTCCGGTAAATCGTGACCTGCTCGGCAACCGTCCGGGATTTATCCTCGATAAATTCGATACCATACCGGCTCAGCAATGGCACTAATTCGGCTTCATTGAGAATGCGACGACGACCCGCCCGGCTGATATACGCCCGGTTACCGGTGCGCGGCACGGCAGGAACATTAGTCTCAACCTGTCGTTTCAGTGCCATCAGATCAGCCACGTTGGGATAAAACCAGTGGCCGCTATTACCCAGCGCACACGTTTGAAAGCGGATGTTGGTCCGGCGGCTGTCGAAAATCCGGTCGACACCAACGCCAATCAGCGTCAGCAACTCCCGCTCGTAGTTCGCGTCGAACAGCGGATAGGCCACGACCGCCCGGCGGAACTCATCGTCCGTCAGGGCTTCTTTGATGCGGCACAGTTTGGCGGCAATCAGGACGACGTAATCATAATAACCACCAAACCGAATCCCATCGAGATAATGGCTCCAGGGCGCAATCAGCACGTCAGTCCGGTAAACGGCGCGTTCCCCCCGGTTGAGAATGTCACTCAGCAGCCGCCGGTCGCCGAGCCAGTCCATGCACAGCACATTACCATCGCAGAACAGGGTTCCCGAGCGCAACAACACAGCCTTTTTGCCACCCGTAGGGTAACGCCAGACGTGACCGGCTTCGGTAACGGCTTCAGTTTCGCTGAATATCCGTTTGCCAGTCTGCGCCAGGTCATCCACGGCGGGGAGTATGATCCGGTCACCGGGGTTGGTTGCCGCGATGTGGTTGGCCAGCAGCGTCATGGATTCCTCTTTGGTGGGCATGGCGTAACCCAGCCGTTTTCCCAACCTGGCAAGCTGTTTTTTCAGCCCGTCCCGCATGGCACCCGTTAGTTGACCCTTTTTTTTCATGTGGATTGGCTACTTCTCGTACATCAGACTCTCTTTCGACTGCCAAACGTCGAAACTGATACCTCTACTGAGTTACATAATTTTTAGAAAGGACCCAACCGTGCCAATGCCACACTTCGTTAGCTAACTACAATAACGGCCATAGTTTAAATTTTAAGTATGTGTGTAAGTTTAACAAGTACAAGTAGCTGAATTTCAGCGCGACTAAAACACCAAAAAACGCGAACACCCTCCACCATCTCCTCTATACCCTATCCAATGTCCGTTGCAGTGCCTGAGCAAAATACTGATCGTTGGGAGGCAGCAAAATCTGCTCGTGGTCGCCGGGAACGTCGTGCACTCGAACCCCTTTCAGTGCGTACTTCGTCCAGCCGAGGTAGTTTGGGTCTTCCACGAAATAAAGCCTTTCGGTGGCTTTAAACAGGTCGATAACGCCATCGTAGGGTTGGAATCGGTAGTTCCGGTAAGCGGTTTCGTGCTTTTCCATGATTTGCCCGAGGTGGTTGGTCGCGGCTGCAGGGTCTGACTGCGAGGTCCGGCCCGTCAGATTCCTCATGTGCGACTTCACATAATGCCGCTGGTAGCGAAGCGTGCCAGCCGGGTTGTTGACCAATGACCGCGCAATCCACGCTAATTTGAGCAGTTGCCGGGCGGCCTTGCGGCTCAGTTTATCCGCCAATGAATAATGCGTCGTCGACTCCTCGGCATTGGTGTCGAACATGGCCAGCATTTTCACCTCTTTGCCCATTGCGTTCAGTTGCCGGGCCATTTCAAGTGCTACGTAGCCGCCAAATGAGTACCCGGCAATGGCGTAGGGGCCGTCCGGGTTCTGCATTACTACTTCGTCGATGTAGCAGGTAGCAATGGCTTCCATGTTATCGAGCGGCT
This sequence comes from Spirosoma sp., assembly GCA_043737755.1. Lineage (GTDB taxonomy): Bacteria > Bacteroidota > Bacteroidia > Cytophagales > Spirosomataceae > Spirosoma. Next base: position 192 of record JAYTAC010000837.1, on the reverse strand, counting down.
CTTCGGTGCCGTCCAGACCCCGCGCCTGCAAACCGTAAATAGGCTGCTCAGGGTCCATGTACGCTACCAGACCCCTGAAGTTGAGCAGGTTAAGCCCAATACCGTGGATAATGTAGATGGGTACTTTGGTGCCCTGCGGCCGGATGGGGACCAACGATTTGAACACCGTTTCCGGTTTGTCGGCCCGGAGCA
>JAYTAC010000836.1:0-2410 GCA_043737755.1 Spirosoma sp. | reverse complement strand
TAGCCGCCGTTTTGTTGGTGCAGTGTGTTATTTTTCAACATTGCTGTTTCTGCCTGAGTTTCTTCGGAAACGGGTTTGCATACCGCCCGTCGTACCCGGCTTTTTTCCATTGATTATGATTCCATTGACCAGCCCAACCGCGTTTCTGGTAACGGCTCTGATTCTGTTTACGTCCATTTTCGGCCGGTACGCCCTGTTTTCTTGGCTGTTCTGGTGGCTTTTCAAGGTGTCGATGAAAGACCAGTTTGCGCACCGGGCTGTACAGACGCGCCCCCGTAAACCGGGTCAGGACCGGCGCGAAATTGGCTGGTCGGCGCTGACGTCGGTGATTTTCACGGCCATTGCTGTCGGCATGATCGCAGCTTACCAGGCGGGACACACGCGGGTCTACGCCGACCTGAACGCTTGGCCGGTGCTGTGGTATCCGGCCAGTATCGTCATCGTGTTGTTTATTCACGAAACATATTACTACTGGCTTCACCGCTGGATGCACCGGCCGGGCGTGTACCGCTTAGTGCATCAGACGCACCACGACAGCATCACGACCTCGCCGTGGACGTCGTTTTCGTTTCACCCCATCGAGAGTACGTTACAGGCAATCGTGGTTCCCGCGCTCACGTTTGTGCTGCCGCTGCACGCTTCGGCGGTGGGCCTGCTGTTGCTCATTATGACCATTACGAGCGCTATTAACCACCTCAACACGGAGATTTACCCCCGCGATTTTGACCGGCACTGGCTGGGTCGCTGGCTGATTGGGGCCACCCACCACAGCCTACACCATACGCAGTTCCGGTTTAATTACGGCCTGTATTTCACGTTTTGGGACAAGTGGATGAAAACCGAAAGCCCCGATTTCCACCGGCTGTTTGGGGAGAAGACAAAAGGAATGAACAACGAATAGTGACGAATACGAATGCCATTACTCAAAGTAATGGCATTCGTATTCGTCACTATTTACTTGCTCCGCTCAATCGTGTACTGCACCAACTGATGCAGCGACCGGCGGTAGGCAGAATCGGGGAAAGCGTCGAGCAGGGTTTGGGCTTGGGCTACGTAATCGTTCATGGCGTCAGTGGCGTAGGCAATGCCGCCCGAATTTTTGACGAAAGCGATGACTTCGGCTACTTTTTTCGGGTTCCCGCTCTCGTTTTTAACGATGTTGATGATCCGGCGTTTCTCCAGAAAGCCCGCCCGGTTGAGCGCGTAGATCAACGGCAGCGTCATCTTTTTTTCCTTGATGTCGATACCCAGCGGCTTGCCAATCTCCGCCGTGCCGTAGTCGAACAGGTCGTCTTTGATCTGGAACGCAATGCCTACCTTCTCACCAAATGCGTGTGCGCGGTCGACGGTGGCCTTGTCGATCCCCGCCGACCGTGCGCCCACCGCGCAGCAGGACGCAATGAGCGAGGCCGTTTTCTGGCGGATGATTTCGTAGTAAACGGCTTCGGTAATGTCTAACCGGCGGGCTTTTTCGATTTGCAGCAACTCGCCTTCGCTCAATTCGCGCACCGCCGTCGACACGATCTGCAACAGGTCGAAGTCGCCGTTGTCAACCGACAGCAGCAGGCCCCGCGAGAGCAGATAGTCGCCCACGAGCACGGCAATTTTGTTTTTCCAGAGGGCATTGATCGAGAAAAAGCCGCGCCGGTAGTTGGAGTCGTCGACCACGTCGTCGTGAACGAGGGTGGCGGTGTGAAGCAGTTCGATGAGCGATGCGCCCCGGTAGGTAGATTCGTTGATTTGGCCGCAGACGCCCGCCGTCAGAAAAACAAACATGGGCCGGAGTTGCTTGCCCTTCCGCTTCACGATGTAATTCATGATCTGATCGAGGAGCATCACGTCGCTCTTCATCAAGTCCCGGAATTTCTGCTCGAACAAGTCCATTTCGGCAGCTATCGGGGCTTGTATATCGGCAACGGTAAGAGCCATTTTTCCAGTTATCAGTGAGCAGTTATCAGTTACCAGTTTGCGGATCAAGTAGTCAGCGTCCACTGATAACTGCTCACTGTTCACTGATAACTGATTCTCCGGCAAGTATAGTGATGAAAGCGCAGACGCCGAAAAAGCCGGTCAGAAAAGCCACAGCGCAGTGTTGACACCTACAGGCGGTTTTGTTTTGTTTGCGACGCAAAAATCGACAATTTACCCGCGTCAATCCCATTCATTTCCCCCTCCATCATCCCCGTATGGTCAACAACCCAACGCCCCCTTCTCCACACCCTGCCGACGTTGCTCCCGAAACCCAGCCGCTCCGGAAGGCCCTTGTGCTGGGGGGCGGATCACTAAAAGGGGCTTTCCAGGCCGGGGCATCGCTGGCCCTGTTCGAGTCGGGATTCGCTCCCAATCAACTTTACGGCATCTCCGTTGGCAGTTTGAACGCCACGTTTCTGGCCAACGAAGCGACCCGGCA
>JAYTAC010000835.1:0-14068 GCA_043737755.1 Spirosoma sp. | reverse complement strand
GCCTATCAGGAGATTGGAGCTTCTATTCTTGCCAGAGAAGCCGGAATATACACAGCCCGAATTACCAACGGATCATGTATGGTAGAAACCGACCCCTTGACGTTCGACCCGGCTCCCAACCGGGGGAAGATTCCGGTAGAAGCCTATAATTATGCTGATGGCGCGTGCGCCGGACCCAATGCCCGCGCTTCCGTTTTCATTCCTGAGTACAGCGGTTTAGAGTAGAATGGTCTAAAGACGGGCAATTCATTGAAGGTGCCTTGCAAACAGGTCTCTTTGTCAATACCGAGGGTGTTTATACGGCTAAGGTGACAACAAAAGAAACGGGGTGCTCGGGCACATCATATCCGCTTACCGTCAAATTCGACAGTAAATTACGGGTGTGGCCCTGGCACGTAACCGGGAATCAAACCATTTGCGAAGGAACATTCATACCGCTCAGTGTGCGCAGTTCGGCCCGGCCCGATGAGGTTATCTTTCTCAAAGACGGGAAACCCATTGCGGGCAACACCGCTTATTCCTACAATGCCTACGAACCCGGAACCTATACGGTGCAGGTCCGTAACGGCTCCTGTATCGCTACGACCGAGCCGCTCCACCTCACTGTTCTATCGCTGAAAACACCCGTGTTAAGCAACGGAACGTCGGGTAATTGCAACGGCGCATCGCTGCTATCGGTACAGGGTCCGGTCGAAGGCGTCAGTTACGTCTGGCGTCGCAACAGCCGGACGCTATACGATGCACCGGGCACTACGTATCTGCCCAAAACGGAAGGACTGTACGCGGTTGTAGCGGTGAAAGGCGGCTGTTCGGCCGAATCGATGCCCCGTACGATAACCTCAGTGGCTCCCGTTATCACGCCAACGCTACTAATCGGCAACAGCCCCGTGAGCAAACCAATAACGGTATGTCGGCAGTCGGTAACGCTGAGTTACTCAGCCGTTGCCAATCAGTCATACCAGTGGCGAAACAACGGACAGGTCATTGCTGAAACGGGCAATCGACTAACGCTGTCGCGTGCCGATCAGTCAGGTACTTACACGTTGCTGACATCGGTTGGCAGTTGCACCGCCACCCAGTCAGCGACGGTGCAGCTTTACGATGATACATACCGACCGTCTCTCAGCACTAATGGTTCCCCGGTGCTCTGTTCCGGCCAAAGACTGACCCTGACCACCCCCAAACGGCCAGAAACGGCCATGAGTTGGGAACGCGACGGCGTGACGCTCACAGACCGGAATCAAAATTTTCTGGTCACGACTCAACCTGGTTCGTATATCCTCCGGGAAATGGTTTCAGCGTGTGAAAGCAACCAGTTATTTACATCGAATCCATTGGTAGTCAGCCGTATCGAGTCAGCATCGGCCCTGTTATCGGGTAATCAGGTGCTGAATTACGACAGCACGGCCTACCTGACGGTTGAATTGACGGGTCAGCCGCCATTCAGTCTGACACTGAGTGACGGCACTGCTTATTCTGTGGTGAATGGACCCACACTTCGCCACCCTGTTCGGCCAAAGCAGACCACTTCGTACACGCTGCGCGAGGTTCGCAACGGGTGTGGACCGGGGAATGTGAGCGGCACTGCTGAAGTAAAAGTCATTATCCTGGCAACAGAACCTGCCATCGACAATGGCTTGTCGGTCTATCCTGTTCCGGCCACCACCCGCTGTGATGTTACGCTTGACTGGCCCACAGCCACCTCCGCCACGCTACACATACTGAACCTGCATGGCAGGCCAATACTGACCGAAAAATCAGCCTATCCAACGCGTTCGCACCGGTTTCAACTATTGATTGGCGAATTACCTGCGGGTCTTTACATCGTGCGGGTCACTGTCGGGGGGCAGGTGCTATCCCGGAAGATGCTGAAGTTATGATCCGTTGGGCGGTACGCACAACCGCATCCAGCAGCGCGTCTAAATGGGCGTCGGTCGTGAGTGGGTTCATCAGCGACACGCGAAGCCATACCCGCCCGTGCAATGTCGTCTGGACGATGTAGAACCGGCCGTCCTCGAGTAATTGTCGGCGGATTCGGGTGTTCAGCGCATCGAGTTCATTCGCGTTGGTTTCGTCGCCGACGTAGCGAAAACAGACGATATTGCTCTCTGGCTCGACCGCTAATTCAAAACGGGGCCTACTCCGTACCTGTTCGGCAAACCGACGGGCCAAACCGTAGAGCACATCGACATTTTCGGCAAAAATACTTTCGCCGTACGTCCGCAGAACGGTATAGACTTTCGCACTCATCATCAACTTGGTACACTCAAACGCCCGCTTGCCGGAGTTGAACCAGTCCTGCGCGTTGCTGTCGGCCCACAAATACTGCGCTTTCTGCTGGAATGTCCGGTACGAGTCGGCATCGCGTTTGCAGAGCACCGCCGTGACGAGGGCGGGTATCATCATCATTTTGTGGAAGTCGATAATGACCGAGTCGGCCCGTTCGATACCCCGCATCAATGGCCGGTACGTATCCGACAGGGCCGCAACGCCCCCGTGTGCTCCGTCGGCGTGGAACCAGAGATTGTGTTTTTCGCAGAAATCGGCAATGGCGGTCAGGTCGTCGTAGGAACCGGTGGAGGTGGAGCAGGCACTGCCAACGACGGCAAATACGGTCAGTCCGGCCGCTTTCGCCCGCTCCAGATAGTCGTCCAACAAATTAGTCCGCATCTGAAAACGGTTATTGGTAGGCAGTTTAATAATGCCGTCGGTACCGAGACCCATGATGCGGGCCGCCCGGTCCACGCAGTAGTGGGCTTCTTCCGACACCATAATGGCCAGCCGGTTGGTTGTTCCGGCTTCCCAAACGTCGGTTCCGGCGGCAACGGCGCGGGCTGTCAGCAGGGCCGTGAGATTGGCCAGCGTCCCGCCCGACGTGAGCACACCACCGGCATCCGGTCCCATAGCAAGCCGCCCGGCTAACCACCTGATCACGATTCGTTCGAGGGCGTTGGCGGTCATGCCCATTTCGTACACCGCTTGGCCCTGATTAAGCATACCCGTGAGCAAACCCGTCAGAGCCGCCAGTGGCAACGGCACCGCCACTTGATGCCCCATAAACTGCGGGTGATGCAGGTGAATGGAACGCTGCACGATATCAGCCAATAATGGAAGCGGATCGGCATTGACGGGCTGCTGAAAATCGGCCTGCCAGTATGCTAGTTGTTCATCGGGCTCAACGTAAGGCAGTACCAGGTCCGTCCCGGCTTCGGCGCGGGCGAGGTGATCGGCTAACCTATCGACCAGCGCGTGGGCTTGTTGACGAAAGGTTTCGGGAGAATAAGCATCAATGAGGTTCATAAAACAAAGCAACGCACTAATTTTGATACGTAAAAATGCTGTTTTTTCATAAGTTGATACCCAAAACGCATCAATGGATATTCACCAACTCAGACACTTTCTCACACTTGCCGACTTACTCAATTACCGCCGAGCGGCCGAAACGGTGTTTATTGCGTAGCCCGCCCTGAGCCGACAGATTCAGCATCTGGAGGCCGAAGTGGGCGCATTGCTGTTCAAACGTAACAAACGTAGTGTATCCCTGACGCCAGCCGGTGCGTATCTGCGGCAGGAAGCCGGGCGGTTGCTGGAACAACTGGATGGGGCATTTCGGCGGACCGCGCAGATTCACCGGGGCGAAGCGGGCGACATTCGCATCGGCCACGCCAGTTCGGCTATGCAATCCATTTTACCGAAATTATTAGTCAGCATCCGCGAGAAGACCCCTGATCTGCGGGCGTTACTAATGGAAACGACGAATCGGTACCAGATGGAAGCCCTCCAAAATCGGCAGATCGATGTTGGCTTTTCACCCAATAGTATTGCTCCGCCCGACGTGAGCGGCCGAGTTGTGTACGAAGAGAATTTCGTCGTACTGTTGCCCGAAGATCATCCCGTCAGTGCCGACACGTTTACCGACCTGTCCGTTTTTGCCCGGGAAGCGTTTATTTTGCCGCCCCTATCGGAAGGTATCGGTTACGTGGAAAGTATCCAGGCGTTATGCCAGCCCTACGGATTTTTGCCGCGCATCGCCTACGAATCGGCCTATTCAGGCACGGTGCTGCGTCTGGTCGAAGCGGGAATGGGCATTAGTATCGAACCAGCCTCGACCCTGCGCGGTCAAAACCTGCGCATCAAAACGATTGAGTTGACCAATGCACCTGTAAAAGCGGAGATGCGGATGCTGTGGCTGACCGAACGAACAGCGGAATTAGAGCCGTTTTTCAACTTGATTGAGCAACCCTTGCGGCTAAGTCGGCTCTAACGGTCTATTATAACATTGCCAGCGTTTGACGTTCACCTTTCATGCAACACCGCTTCCCGCCCGATTACTACACCAACGGCATTCTGGCCGGTGACCGACTCCTGCTGAGCCGGGCCATTACGCTCGTCGAAAGCCGCCGACCCGACGATCAAACTTTGGCGCAGCAGGTGCTGGAGAGTGTACTGGAGAAAACGGGCAGTTCCGTCCGGGTGGGTATCACGGGGGTGCCGGGCGTGGGCAAAAGCACGTTCATCGAGACTTTCGGTACGTACCTGACCGGGTTGGGCTACCAGTTGGCAGTGCTGGCCGTGGACCCCACCAGCCAACGGTCGGGGGGGAGTTTGCTGGGCGACAAAACCCGCATGGAAACGCTGTCGATGAACCCCAACGCCTACATCCGCCCCACCCCCGCCGGAGATTCGCTGGGGGGTGTGGGCCACCGCACCCGTGAAACGATGCTGCTGTGCGAAGCCGCCGGGTTCGACGTGATCCTGGTTGAGACGGTGGGCGTGGGGCAGTCCGAAACGGTGGTACACGGCATGGTCGATTTTTTTCTGCTGCTGATGCTGGCCGGGGCGGGCGACGAGCTACAGGGCATGAAACGCGGCATTATGGAACTCGCCGACGCCTTGGTCATCACCAAAGCTGACGGCGACAATGTAACGCCCGCCAACCGCGCCCGCGTCGAATACCAGAACGCCCTGCACCTGTTTCCGCCCACCGGCACCGGCTGGTTTCCGCCCGTGCTGACTGGATCAGCTCTGACCGGTGGCGAAGCGGGGGTGGCCAATGTCTGGCAAACGATTCAGGACCATCAGCAGCGCATGACCCAAAACGGCCACCGCGACCAACGGCGGCAGGAACAGCAGCTAACGTGGTTTCGGTCGTTGTTACGGCAGCATCTCGAAGGCCGGTTTTACGACCAGCCGGGGGTGCGCGACCGGCTCACGGCCGTGGAAACGCAGGTGCGGGCGGGAACGTTACTGCCGGGGTTGGCCGTGCAAACGCTGCTGGAATCCCCCACGGACCGTTAGAATCGGCGACTTTTTGCTTTTATCGGTATGTACAGATTTTTGCCCTTCATCGGCATTTTCCTCCATTCATTAGCTGTCAACGCGCAACGCGACACCCTGATTACCGTTACCTCGTCGAGCGGTTTGCAGTACGACCAGAAGCGGCTCGTCGTCAGGCCCAATACGCGGTTGACACTACGTTTCTGGAACAGGGGCGACATGCCCCACAACCTCGTGGTGACGCGGCCCAACTCCCGGCTGCGGGTGGTTCAGGTGGCGTTGACGCTGGGTGCCAAAGGCCCCGAGTTGCACTACGTTCCCGCCATAAACGACGTACTGGCCCACACCGTAACGGTTGAGCCGGGCAATACCGATTCGCTGATGGTGACGCTGGCTGAGGGAGCCTACCCGTTTGTGTGTACCTATCCCGGTCACGGTTCAGTGATGTACGGCGTCATCTACGCGACCAACGACCCCAAACGTCTGCCCCCTCCCGAACAGGACCGCAACCTGCCCGCTGCCGGACTCGTTGCTCAAACCAACCATGCAGCGCACTCCGTAGCATCCGGCTCTCAACCGTCTGGCCATGCCTACGCCTTGCAACTGCCCGCCGTTTACCGGACGTTTATGCCCGACTGCGGCCCGGCGGCTATTGCCGTAGGAATGCCCGGTCCCGACGGCGGGCAGTCCTACGTGTTCGATGCGGGGCAGTGCCGGGTGCGGTATGCGTGGTCGGGCGGGTTTGTCGATAATTCCGAGCAGTGGGACGGCAACGGCAAGCGACTGACGAAAATAGTGGGCGACATTTATTTTCGGGATACGGGCGGCTTTCCGTGGCGCATTGGCACAGGCACAACACCCCCGCAGTTCAAAGGCTACCGGTTGGTTGACCGCTACCCCGAATTTCGGTACGTGGTGAACGGCGTGGAAGTGCGGGAACTCGTCAAACCACTCCCCGCCGGACGTGGTCTTCTGCGAACGTTCACCCTCAGCCAAACCAAACAGCCCGTGACGTTTGTGTCGGCTGCGCAGCCGGGCATCCGGGTGAAACCGTCCGTGGGCCGACTGCAAAACGGCGAAGTTCGCCTGCCCGCCGGAACGCGACAATTCTCGGTTAGTATATTTCCAGAAATGGAAATTATCGAGTGAAACCAATCATTTCTCATTCATCACTCATCATTCGAAATGATGCTTACCTCCCTTCTGCTCAGCGTTTCCCTGCTCCTGTCGGCTCCGGCCGATACGATTACGGACTATTACGAAGTCGAAACCATTCCGACCCCGGCGGGTCTGGTGGCCGAGACGGGCGGGCTGTCGTTTTTGCCCGACGGTCGGTTGGCGGCCTGCTTTCACCGGGGCGAGGTAATGCTGTATAATCCCAAAACCAAAACCTGGAAGCTCTTCGCCGAAGGACTGCACGATCCGCTCGGCGTGGTGGCCATCAGCAACCGCGAACTATTGGTGATTCAACGACCCGAACTCACGCGCCTGACCGACACCAACGGCGACGGCGTGGCCGATCAGTACGAAACCGTGACGGATCAGTTCGGGATGTCGGGCAACTACCACGAGTTTGCCTTCGGGCCGGTGCGCGACACGAAAGGGAACCTCTACATCAGCCTGAATACGGCGTCGAACGGTGCCGGTATCCGCGATGAAGTCCGGGGGCAGTATGACTCGCTGGGGCGAAAAGGCCGGATGTACGCCTGTGTGCCGTATCGGGGCTGGGTGATGAAAATTACGGCCGACGGCACCATCAAACCCTACGCCAGCGGATTCCGGTCGCCCAACGGCATTGGCTTCGACGCGCAGGGACGGCTCTTGGTTACTGACAATCAGGGCGATTGGCTCGGCACCAGTAAACTCTACCACGTTGAAGAAGGAAAGCACTACGGCCACCCGGCCAGTCTGGTCTGGCGGGCCGGTTTTGCCGAGGTGGACCCACTTACATTATCCGCTCAAACGCTCGACAGTCTGCGCACGGTGGAGTCGATAGCCTTTCCGCACGAGGTGATGGCCCACTCGCCGACGCAGGTTATTTTCGACAATACCGGCGGGAAATTCGGGCCATTTGCGGGACAGACGTTCGTGGGGGAAATGGACTTTTCACGCCTGATCCGCATCCTGCCCGACGTCGTGAACGGGCAGATGCAGGGGGCCTGTCTACCTTTTTTCGACAAAGCGGGAATGCGGATCGGCAATAACCGGATGACGTTTGCGCCCGACGGAAGTCTGTGGCTGGGCCAAACCGACCACGGCTGGGTGGGCGACCGGGGCATTCAGCGGCTGCGCTACAAAGGAACCGGAGCCGGTACGCCACTCGACATCATGGCTATGAAACTGACCCCCACCGGATTCGACCTGACGTTTACGCAGCCATTGGACGAAGCCACGGCGCAATCAGTGACCAATTACCAGTTTCAGCGGTACTATTACGAATACCACAGAGCGTACGGCTCTCCCCGGATAGACGTGCAGCCGGTAACTGTGAAAACTGCTACCCTGTCGCCCGACCGCAAAACCGTTTCGCTGACGCTGGCCGACCTGAAACCCGGCCGCATCTACCAGCTGAACCTCGGCGACGTGCGGGCCGCCGGTGGGCAAAAAAAGCTGATGAACAAGCTGATCTGCTACACGCTGAACCGGCTGAAATAGTGTAACATAGACGGCCACGTCCGGGCAGAAAATCTTTTAAGGAAACGTTTTTTTCGCCCGGACGTAGCCGTCCGGGTTACGCACCACCAAGATACGCTACCCACTATTTTCCAAACATCTTCGTCACCTCGGCAACGCGCTTGCCCTGGAAACGGGCGGCATTCAGAGCTACTTCGTCGGGTGCCACGGTGCCGTTCTGACTCGTAAACGACGAGCCGTAGGGATTGCCCGACTGAAACTGGATTGGATCGGCATAACTGGGTGCCACGATGATGCTACCCCAACTGTAAAATACATTGTTAATCGCCAGCAGGGTGCTTTCGTGACCGCCGTGACCCGTTGCCACGCTCGTGAACGACGAGCCGATTTTGTTTATTAGCTTTCCCTGTCCCCACAACCCGCCGGTCTGGTCGATGAACTGCTTTAGCTGCGCCGATGGCAGACCGTAGCGCGTGGGCGTCCCCAGAATGATGGCGTCGGCCCACTCCAGATCATCCAGCGTTGCCTCGGCTACGTTCTGTGTTTCGAGCCGGTGCGCCGACCAGCCTTCGTTGGAAGCAATGGCTTCTTCGGGAGCTAATTCTTTGACTTTCAGCACCCGGACTTCCGCTCCGGCCTGCTTGGCTCCCTCTTCGATAGCACGGGCGATTTCGTAGGTCGTTCCCGTTGCGCTGTAATAGATAATTGCAATTTTTGCCATGATAACGGTTGAGTTTAATGGTTGATAGTACCAGCGTCACACTGCGCCGATCGATTTGGTGTATCTACACCTATTTGTGTAAATTGTTTTGGGCGCCCATCCACTCAGCGCGTAAAGAAGCGAACCCGACTGAGTTCGCCTTACTTTCAGTTTCGTCGCGATTTGTCGGTATTGAACAGGATTGTTCCGAACAGCATGGCTCCGGCCACCCGGCCTGCTGTTTGGGACAATTCCGTCGTTTACTGCGGTCTACGAATTACCCAGCGTCCGGTCCGGCTCGTCGGGGTGGGTGGCGGGAATAACGCCCTCGTTCGTGCTCCGATTCCAGTCGGCGTCGGCGACTCGGTCACTCTCCGACATTGAGTCGGCGGGTTGCTGGTAAGCCGTCATCGGGTTATCTTCATCGGTCGACGCATCCTCCGCGTCGGCGGGCAGTGACGATTGCCCGACTGTGCTGCGACCGCTCGTGTCGTCGTCAGATCCAGCAGCTAATGCTTCCGCCTGGGCGGTGTCGCCCGGCACGTCGGTATCGTTGCTGTCGGCCACGCGCGAGGGCAGGTCGTTTTCTAAGTTCTTGTCGTTCAGCTGCGCCAGCGCCAGATCGGGGTGAACGCCCATCGTGCTGTGCATCTGCTGAGCCGCATTGGACTCGGTGCTTTCTTTCCGGGAATTGCTGCTTACGCTCATAACGTTGGTTTAGTTAGAATGGACCGCACGGTTCACCGATCTAATACGCGGGCTGATTATTTAGATCCGTGCCCGTTTCGGCTATGTTTTCTTCACGCTCGGCCTGCTCTTCGTCGTCCGTACTGGTTTCCTCTTCGTCGGCGTTGTTTTGCTCTTTTGCTGCTTTCTGGGCATTTGGGACACCCACTTTATCAGATGATGCGTAGTCGTCGGGGCCAGTTGTCGTTACGTCGACCATGGCGGTTTTGGTTTGGCCCTCGCTGGCGGCTGCGTTGCTGATGGCGGCATCGGTCACCTGCATGGCCCCGTCGTCGGTGTCGCCCATGCGCAGTACGCCGTTTTTGCTGTCCATGTCGGTGCTGCCCATGCCCCGGTTGTTGCGGCCATCCTGCCCGCCCCGCACCTGCTGACTGTCCAGACCATTGGCCGAATTTTCCTGCTCGTCCGTGTTCTTATTTTCTACGTGAACGTCAATATCCGCATCGTCGGAGCCAAACGGACCTGCGGTACGGCCAGTAATCTGCGCATCGTCACGCTCCACGTCTTTTTCGTCTCTTTCGTCGTTCATGGCATTGAGTCGGTTGATTAGATGGATTAACCGGGTTTATTGCAAAAGGTTTCTGGCTCACGTGCCCCGTTACAGCAGTCGGATTACGGGGTTTGTCAGTATGTACCTGCCCGCTACTTCGTATGTTACCTACCGAAAAATTGATTTACCTACCGAATAATATACTTATAACCACTATGCTTTCGACCAAACGGTGCTTTGATGGTAATTTGTCGTCTAATCATTGCTCTGACAATCGAAGCTGTTCCTGAACAGCGTCTTCATACAGACCTTTTAATAGTTGGATAAAGCGTAATGCAGAAAGGGGGCTGACGATGTCGGCCCCCTTTTTTTATGGTCTGCAAATCGGTCGCAGTCATGCGTCTGCTCTACTTATCCCACCAGACGCGCGAGTTCGTTTTGTCGCCGTTCGGCAGTCGTCCGGCCGCTTCCTTATAGGCAGCCGTGTTCAGCGTTGGCTCGGTGTTGGGGTAGCCATAGCGACGGGGAATCTGTTTGCTTTCGTTGACGGCGTAGGGAGTTGGTTTCAGATCGGGGTAGCCCGTCCGGCGCCACTCTGCCCACGCTTCCGAACCGTTCGGATACAGGGCTATCCACCGCTGATCGCCGATTTTTGCCAGGATAGTGCCCACTGTTGGTGCCACGACAGCACTGGCCGTATACGCCCCGAATTTGGCCGCATCATACACGCCCCACTGCTCCCACGATGCCCGGATTGCTTCGTTGTAAGCGGTTGTAGCGTTGGCGGTGATCCAGCCACGGGCAGCGGCTTCGGCAGTCGCCAGCAGCATCTGAGCAGCCGATATGATGTAGCTGGGCTGCGTTTTGGCCAGCACCTTCGCGCTGGGCAGGGCATAATCCGGGTTGTCGTTGGTGTAGTTGATCAGCAACTCGCGGGTCAGTCCGTAGGGCAACCCTTTATACTGACCGTTTGCCGATGGGGTAGCGTAGGCGGGCAGACGGGGGTCGTTGAGTACCAGGAGTTTATTCACCAGCACGTCGCTCACACCGTAATCTTCGCGGCCGTCGAACAGGGCGTTGTCGGGGTTGCGGAACTGGTTTACGTCGGTAAATTTGACGGTGGCGTTGTCAGCGTTGGTGCTGATGTAGCCCGCCAAATCGCCATACGCAGCCGTGAACTCGGTCCGGGCCGTGGCGGGGTCAGCTTTCGTGAGCCGCAGGGCAAGCACCATGCGCAGGGAGTTGGCAAACTTTTTCCACTTTGCCGCGCTGCCGTTGAATATGATGTCCCCGTCGAAGGCTTTGCCCGTGTCGAACTGAGCACCGGCTTCCCGGAGTTCCTTGAACAGATCGGCATAAATTGCCTGCTGCGGATCGTATTTCACCTGCGTATTCTTCTTCAGCGCGTCGAAATACGGTACGTCGCCCCAGCGGTCGGTGATGACCGAGAACATGTACGCTTTCAGAATCCGGGCCGTGGCTAACTGATTATTATTCGAGCCAAACTGGGCTACCGATGCCTTTGTAGCTCCATCCGTATTATAATCAATGATCGTTTGCAGGTCCTGGAGCGTAACCGAATAGTACCGAAACCAGTCGGAAAACGTGGTGGCATACTGCGAATTCTCCGGATACTGGCTTTCCGACCAGTACTGCACAAACAAACGCGGTTCGGGATCAAGCACCGTCAACCGCCCGCCAACACCTTCCAGCAACGCGCCCGTTGGCGTCGTTGGCGGCACGCCCAGAATGGCTTCCGTCAGCAGAGCCGACGTTACGGGCGTTATGGCCGCGTTGGGGTTGACGTTCTGATCGCCAAAATCGCTGCAACCCGCCGTCAGACCAACGGTTAACAGGCTGATGATCAACAATCTATTTTTTATCATGGTCATTTTTCGTGTTGAATTGATGACGTAACCTAAGCTAATCGGGTTGCGCCGGTGCAGTTGGATTAGAAACTCAGGCGGATGTTGAAACCCAGCGAACGGGTGCCGGGCTGCTGCCCATTCTCGCCGAAGCGGTCGGCTAATTCCGACGGGTCAATATTCGGATTGGCCGCGTAGATCAGCCACGGGTTGCGGGCCACCACGCTCAGGTTCACCGCCTGAACGTATTTGTTGGCCTTGATGGGCAGGCTGTAGCCCAAGCTAACCTCACGCAGTTTCACGTATGACGCGCTGAACACCGAATTGTCGATGATGCTGTTGTTGCCAAACTGGTGGTAGTAATCATACGCAGGCACGTAGGTGTCGACAGCTTCACCCGTTTCACTCACGCCCCGCACCCGAACGCCACCGCCGTCGGCTACCTCATCGCGAACGTTTTTGCCTTTATCATTGGTGGCGGCCGTTTCAGCATACAGACCCGAATACGTGCCCCAGAAATTCGACAGCGAGAAGTACCGGCCGCCCTTCTGGAAGTCGAGACTCAGTCCAAGCGCGAAGCCTTTGTAGCGCAGCGTGTTCACAAATCCACCCGTAAAATCGGGCAGCACCGAGCCGAAATACGTGTTCGGGGCGAACTGGAACGTGCCGTCGTCATTCAGCACGGGCTGGCCGTTCTGATACACAATGCCATTGCCCCGCAGTTGGCCCCAGCGGTTGTTGCCGCCATTGTCGACGCCCGTCGAGTGAATAACATACGAGTAACCGAACTGGTCGTTGGTCGTAAACGACTGCCCCGTTGCCCCGAACGGTGTCGACGAGGTAGCCTGAATTGAGTTAACGCCCGGTGCCAAACTGATGATTCGCGAGTTGTTACGGGCGAAATTCAGCGTCACGTCCCAGTTGAAATCCTTGCCGACAATCGGCTTGCCATCCAACTGAATCTCGATGCCGTTGCGCTCGATCCGGCCCGCGTTGATCACCTGCTGCTGAAAACCACTGGCGGTCGTCACGTCCACGTTCAGAATTTCGTTGATCTTGTTCTCGCTGTAGTAGGTGAAGGCCAGCCCGGCCCGGTTGCGCAAAAACCGCAGGTCGACACCCGCTTCAAACGCCGACGACAGCGACGGGATGATGTTGGCGTTGGTCAGCAGGTTCGGCGTCGTAATCAGGCTGTTCGTGTTGCCATACTTGAACTGATTTACCTGATACGTCAGAGCCAACTGATACGGACTCAGGTCGGAACCCACCTGCGCCCAGCTACCGCGCAGCTTACCAAACGACAGGAACGGCAGCGAACTCCGGGTCAACTCGGAAAACACGAAGCTGCCGCCCACCGACGGATAAAAATACGAGTTGTTGTCGGCGGGCAGGGCCGAACTCCAGTCATTGCGACCCGTCACTTCAAGAAATACCAGATCGCGCCAGCCCAGGGAGGCCCGGCCGTAGAGACTCCGTACCGTCTTGGTGTACCGCAGGTTGGTCTGGCTGGATGTGCCAATCGAGTTGCCAATCGTGAACAGGTCCGGCACGAACAAACCGCCCGTGGTGGCTAAGTCGACGCGTGTGTACCGGTTGTCGCGGATATTGCCGCCCACGTTGGCGCTCAGCGTGAAGTCCTTGCCGAACGTATCGTCGTACGACGTCAAAAACTCGTAGTTATCCTCGCGGTCCGTGATTTGGCCAGTTTCGTATTCAGCCTTTAGTCCCGTTTGCGACGCACTGATTTCCAGCACGTTGGGCGTTTTGTTTTCGTAGTTGGTGTTGCGCTGATTCCGGCGCAGCCAGCCTTGGACCCGGAAGTGATCGTTGAACTTGTAGGCCAAATTCACGTCGCCGAAAAGCCGGTCGCGGTTGTTCGTGAAGTTGATGTTGTCTAAGTACGAATACCAGTTGTACCAGTAGTTACCCCGGTTGAAGTTGACCGAGTTAAAGTTGGTTGTGGCCGTAGGGTTATTGTGGTTCCAGCTTGCGAAGGCCCCCGTGGGCGTTTTGAACCCCCGCAGTTCGCGCACTTTGCTCATGTCCAGGTCGCGGTGGAACCACTGGTTAAACGACCCCGATCCCGACAGGTTGGAGTAAGCATCGTCAAATTCGCCCCCCAGCCGCTCCGTCGTGTAGTTCAGATTCAGCCCCGCCGTCAGGTTTTTACCCAGATCGAAACTCGTAGCGGCCGTAATGTAATTGCGCTTCAGCGACGTATTAGGCAGCACACCCGTCTGGTCGAGGTTGTTAAACGACAGCCGCACATTGTATCCCGTGCCGCCCGCCCGCAGGCTTACGCCGTTGTTGAGCGTCCGACCCGTATTGTAATAATTGCGAACGTTGTTGGGCTGG
>JAYTAC010000834.1:0-5983 GCA_043737755.1 Spirosoma sp. | reverse complement strand
TACGTTTTCACGGCTTTGACATTCACTTTGTCCCGCTCGATCTTGATGAGGATGTCGAACAGAAACAGGTTACGGATGCGCTCGACCAACGGCTGCTCGGGTCCCAGTACGCGGCTGCTGCCAAGGGCGTCGGTGAGTTCAGCGGCAAGGCGGTCGGCGGCCTGCTGACTCATGGCTTTGTCGGCGTGGCGAACGGTCAGCTTGATGAGCCGGGAGAAAGGCGGGTAGTTGAAGTCCTGCCGCTCCTGAATTTCTTCCTCGAATAACCCTTTATAGTCGTTTTCGATGATCTTTTGCAGAATTGACTGTTGGGGGTCGTTGGTCTGAATCAGCACCGTACCCTGCCGCCCGGCGCGTCGGCCCGCCCGCCCGCTCACCTGCGTAAGCATCTGAAACGACCGCTCCGTGGCCCGGAAGTCGGGGAAGTGAATAAGCCGGTCAGCGTCGAAAATGCCTACCAAACTCACGTTGTCGAAGTCTAAGCCCTTGGTAATCATCTGCGTCCCCACAAGCACGTCGACTTCCCCGCCTTCAAACTCCTGAATGATCTGTTGGTAGGCGTTTTTGGCGCGGGTCGTGTCCAAATCCATCCGCAGAATCTTCGACTTGGGGAACATGATCTGCAACTGATCTTCTAATTTCTCGGTGCCGAAACCGATGGTGCGCACTTTGGTGGAGCCGCAGGTGGGACAGATGCGCGGCACTTCTTCCTTGTGGCCGCAGTAGTGGCAGCGCAGTTCGGCGTCGCGCTGGTGATAGGTCAGGCTAACGGCGCAGTTGTCGCATTCGGCCGTCCAGTCGCAGTCTTCGCATTGCATGTAGGGCGAGTAGCCGCGCCGGTTCTGAAACAAAATGGTCTGTTCTTTCCGGGCCATGTTCATCTCCAAAGCCGTGAGTAGTACCGACGAGAACTCAGCCTTCATCGTTTTCTGCCGCTTCTCCACTTTCGTGTTGACCAACAGAATATTTGGCAATGTGGCGTCGCCGAAACGTTTGAAGAGCTCAACCAGACCATAGCGTCCCTGTTTGGTCTGGTAATACGATTCGAGCGAGGGCGTGGCCGATCCCAGTAGCACTTTGGCCTGCTGCCAATGGGCCAGCATCATGGCCACGTCGCGGGCGTGGTAGCGTGGGGCGGGGTCATGCTGTTTGTAGCTGGTTTCGTGCTCCTCGTCCACAATAATCAGCCCCAGATTGTCGAACGGCAGGAACACCGACGACCGGACCCCGACCACGAACTGGTACTGCCCCGACACGACGCCTTTCCAAACTTCCACCCGCTCATTGTCGGAGAATTTGGAGTGATAAATCCCCATCTTATCGCCGAAAACGCGCTGCAACCGAACCACAATCTGCGTCGTGAGGGCAATTTCAGGCAGCAGATACAGCACCTGCGACCCGCTGCCCAGTGCCTGTTGAATGAGGTCGATGTAGACTTCGGTTTTGCCGCTGCCGGTGATGCCGTGGAGTAACACGATGTTTTGCCGCTCGAACTGCGTCATGATCTGCTGCGAGGCTTCGCGCTGGGCATCGGTCAGTTTGATGGCCAGGCGGGGACCCGGATCGTTGTCCGAAAAACGCGGTTCAATGATCTCAAACGTCTCGAAAACGGCATTTTTGATGAGCGTCGTCAGCGACGATTGCGATAGGGTATCGTCCTGATTCAGAATCGACTTGTCCAACCCTTTCTGATTCAGGGCGGGGTTCATCTGCACCGGCACGTGACTCAGGTAGCGCATCACGGCTTCCTGCTGCTTCGGTAGCTTTTCGAGCCGGTTCAGCAGGACTAAAAGCTGCTCTTTTTCTTCGTAGGTTCGATGCAGGCGCACTTTACGGATCATTTTGGGGATGTACTTCTCCCGAACTTCCTCGAAAATAATCACCGCTTTTTTGCCGACCAACGATTTCATTAGGGCCGGTACGTTGGTGCCCGTGCCTGCTAACCGGGCCAGCTCATCGTAGGTGAGAGCGGGCTGCTTTTTGAGTTCGGCGAGCAGCACGACCTCAAATTCGGTGAGCAGTTCGGGGTAGTCGAAGTCGGGGTTGGCCTGCACCTTGGACTGGCTCGAAATTTTCAGACCCGAGGGCAGGGCAATGTTCATCACGTCGCCCACGCAGCACATGTAATAGTCGGCCATCCACCGGAACAGTTCGAGCTGGTAACCGGTCACTAACGGATACTCGTCGAGCACTTCGGTGATGTAGCGGGCCTGGTAACCGGTGGGGGGGGAGTGGTGTAGCCGGGCGATGATGGCGGTGAACACGCGTCCGTTGTTCTTGCCGAAGGGGACAATCACCCGCGCACCGATTTTGAGCACATCAGCCATCTCGCGCGGCACCCGGTAGGTGAACAGCTTGGGGACGGGAATGGGAAGAATCAGATCGGCGAAGAAGGTGACTTCCTCCATGTCGACCGACGAGAATAGGGTATTGGCAGCGTTTTCCACTAAAGTTAAAAATAGGCCTTCAGTAAATATACGAACAAAACGGAGACTGTCTGTCGGCAAAAAGTACTCGCTGGCGCAACCTTTGGCCGGTTTTTGGTTGTTATACTACTGAGCAATCAGCCGCCGATTCAGTACGGTTCCGACAGATTGCCCTTCACATACTATGCAACTATACGACGTTATTATCGTTGGCGGTGGCCCCTGCGGGCTGGCAGCCGGTATCGAAGCCGCCAAAGCGGGACTGAGCCACCTGATCTTGGATATGGGTAGCCTGACCGAGTCCATCCGGCAGTACCCGCGCCGGATGCGGTTTTTCTCGACGGCCGAAAACATTGAAATTGGTGGACTACCGTTTCCCATTTCGGGCGTCAAAGCCGGGCGCGACGAGGCCCTTCAGTACTACCGCAAGGCTGCGGCTTATTACAAACTCAACTTCAAGTTGTTTCAGGAAGTCTGGGACGTTACCAAAAACGGCGACGTGTTCACGGTGTCGACCAAAACCGGCGACCGCTACCGGTCCAGCCGGGTGATTATGGCCACGGGCTACTTCACCCACCCGCGTTGGCTGGGCATTCCGGGTGAGAATCAGCCGCACGTATCCCACTATTACGACGAGCCGTTTAAGTACTCCTTCACGAACGTCGTCATCATCGGCGCGTCGAACTCGGCGGTCGAAGCGGCTCTGGAACTGTACCGTCACGACGTGAATATCACGGTGATTCACCGGGGCGAGGACTTTCGGAGTACGGTGAAATACTGGCTCATTCCCGACGTGAAGAACCGGGTGAGAGAAGGCAAAATCAAAACCGTTTTCGATTCCGTCGTGACGCAGATCGACCAGAAAGCGGTGACAGTGAACAACCTCAAAACGGGCGAAGAAACCCAGCTTCCCGCCGACTTCGTGCTGGTGCTGACGGGCTACATTCCCGACGCAGACCTGCTCCGGCGGTGCGGCATCGAACTGGACCCCCAAACGCAGGTGCCGATGTTCGACCGCGAAACGTTCGAGACCAACGTGCCGGGTCTGTACGTGTGCGGCACGGTGCTGGCCGGGATTTACACCGAGAAAGTATTTATCGAAAACGGCCGAGAACATGCTCAGTCGATTATCGACCACATTATGGGTCGTGAGGTGCATAAAGTAGCCGAACTCATCCAGCGCATCTAAAACTATGGACGAATTCATGGAGGAAGCCATCCGCCAGGCCCGCAAAAGTTTGGGCGAGGGCGGCATTCCAATCGGTTCGGCACTGATAAAAAAAGGTGAGTTGATTGCGTCGGGGCACAACAAGCGGGTGCAGGAAAACAACCCGATTCTGCACGGCGAGATGGACTGCCTCAACAACGCCGGGCGCGTCGGCTCGTTTCGCGACACCGTTATCTATTCGACGCTGATGCCGTGCTACATGTGCGCGGGGACCATTGTGCAGTTCAAAATACCGAAAGTGATCGTGGGTGAGTCGCGGACGTTTGCTGGGGCGCGGGCGTTTATGGAAGAGCACGGCGTTGAAGTTATCGACCTCGATTTGCCCGAATGCGTGGAGATGATGAACCGTTTCATTGCCGAAAAACCGACGCTCTGGAACGAGGACATCGGCGAATTGTAGTAAAGGGTGGGTGTCAATTTGCGAAGAAGTACTTTGTTCGAGAGAACACAAACGGCAGCGGATAGCCAATTCGCCTGCCGTTTTTTATTTGTCCGGCAGAGTCCCTACATTTCCTGTCGCAAGAGCACCGTAACGTACTGATTTAGTGAAGTCTTACACATTATTTCTGGCTGTTGGGCTGTGGTCGATGGTAACGTTCGCTACGGCACAGCGGTCGGTCATCTGGCAGGAGAAACCGGGCACTTGGTCGATCAACGCGGGTGTGGGGCCATCCCGTTACCTCGGCGATTTGACGGAGGGGCTGAATCTGGCGCATCTGCGGGCGGGCGTGGCCGTGAGTGTTGCCGCTTTGTACCGCCTGACGGATCAGTTGTCGCTGCGGGGCGAAATGCAACTGTACTACATCCGGGGTACCCACCGCGATACCCGCATTTTCTACAATAACCTGTCGTTTCGCAGCCTGAATCCTGACGCATCAATCGGCGTTCAGTACGATATCTGGCCATCCACGGACCGAAACCATGCGATCATCCCGTATGCCATCGCCGGTGTCGGGCTGACGTACATGACGCCAAAAGCCATCTACAAGGGTAACAATTACAGTTTAGCACCATTACGCACAGAGGGTGTTGCCTACAACCGACTACCGGTCATCCTGCGGTACGGGATTGGCGTGCCGCTGTTCGGTACTAACCGGCTGAAAGCCAGTGTTGAGGGTATCTACACACACGTACTGAGCGATTATCTGGACGATGTCAGCGGCCGCTACGCTGAGCGGAGCAGCATGACGACCGAAGCGGCTTTATTGTCGGACCGGGCATCGGAAATTGGCATGGCTCCCAACCCGGCCGGGGCCAAACGGGGCAATCCCGCACGAAACGACGGGTATTTGACCCTGTCGGCCCGGCTCGTTTACATTCTCATTACGCCCCGCCAGCGTAACTACCGGCGTCAATTCAGTCGTTAGGGTTTTGAGGGCGTTTGCCTTATTTTTGGCCCACAACCCAGCGGCACACCGACTGCCAACCGAATGAATCCAGCCATTTTTGTCGACGCTATTCAGCACCAACTCCAGCTTACCTCATACGGGCACCACCCCTCCGAACTCTACGACCCGATCCGGTACATTATGAACCTTGGCGGCAAGCGATTACGCCCGTTGCTGACGCTGATGGCCGCTCACCTGTTCACCGACGATTGGCAGAAAGCCGTATTGCCCGCGCTCGGCGTGGAAGTTTTCCACAATTTTACCCTCATGCACGACGATATCATGGACCAGGCACCGATTCGCCGGGGGCAGCCAACGGTGCATGAGAAATGGAATCATAACATCGCTATCCTGTCGGGCGACGTCATGTTGGTCAGTGCCTACGACCTGCTGCTTTCCGTCGATGCCGACAAACTCAAACCGGTGATGGCACGGTTCAGCCGGACGGCCGCCGAGGTGTGCGAGGGGCAGCAGTTAGACATGAATTTCGAGACGCGCTGGGACGTGACGGAGGCTGAATACATCGAAATGATTCGCCTGAAAACATCGGTTCTGCTGGGCTACGCCCTCGAACTTGGTGGGCTGATTGCCGGGGCCGACGCCCAAACAACGCGCCATTTGTATGAGAGCGGGGTGAACATTGGCATCGGGTTTCAGTTGAAGGATGACCTGCTGGACGTATATGGGGACCCGGCTAAGTTCGGAAAACAGGTAGGGGGCGATATATTAGCCAACAAGAAAACGTTTCTGCTTATCGAAGCCCTCGAACGGGCGGAGGGACCCGTCCGGGATGAACTGACCGGCTGGCTCAACCGACCCGTGACCGACAAAGCCGAGAAAGTGCGGGCCGTCACCGCCATCTACGAGCAGTTGTGCGTCCGTCAGATTACCGAAACCCGCATCAGCGAGTATTTTGCGCGCGGGTTTGCCAGTTTCGGGCA
>JAYTAC010000833.1:0-2418 GCA_043737755.1 Spirosoma sp. | reverse complement strand
TACGGAACAGGGCAGATGTGGCTTCAGCTATTCACTTCGCAAACTCCTGACGGGGTTCATCAGGGCGGCTTTGATGCTTTGGAAACTGACCGTCAGCGTGGCTACCAGAATCGTGGCCCCAATGGCGATGCCGAAGATGCCGGGGCCGAGCGTGATTTTGTAGGCAAACTCCTGAAGCCAGCCGTTCATCACGTACCACGCCAGCGGAGCCGCCACCACAAACGCCACCACAATCAGCCGGGCGAACTCCTTGCCGAACAGCCATAGAATGCTGCCCACACTGGCCCCCAGCACCTTGCGAACGCCGATCTCTTTGGTCTTTTGCGTGGCCATGAACAGCACCAATCCGTAGAGACCTAAGCAGCCGATGAGTACGGCGATTCCGGCGAAAAAATTGACGAGTTTACCCATCGTCTGCTCCTGCTGATAGCTGCGCTCGATCTCCGCGTCCACAAACTGATGCGTGAAATACGAGTCGGGATAGACCGCGTTGTAGTGCTTCTCCAACTGACTGATGACGCGCCCGAAATTGCCGCCGTGTAGTTGCACATTGGCGAAGTGATAGTTGGAAGCTTGGGGTATCATGAACAGTGGAGCGACAGCTTCCTGCAACGTGACCTGGTTGAAGTCTTTCACGACACCCACGATTTTCACGTGACGGGTATTGTCGTTCAGGTGCAGCATCTTCCCCAGTATCTGAGCCGGGCTGCGAAGACCCAGTTTCCGCACGAACGTTTCGTTAACGACGGCTTCGCGGGCGGTATCGGACGGGTACAGATTACGCCCGGCCACGAGCTTAATGTTGTACAAGTCTAAGTACTGCGCGTCGATGCCTTTTTGATGCGATTCGTGCTTTTCATCTTCAGGACGGGTATCATAACGTATGAAGGTTTGAGCTACCCAGCCCGACTGCGGGGCACCACTCATGGAGTAACTGAATTTCTCCACGTCAGGAATGCCCGCAACGAGGTTACGGAACGTACTCATCTTAGCCACATCCTGTTTGTCCACGTCCGGCAACTGGATGGTCAGAATGGCGTCCTTATGAAACCCCAAGTCTTTCTCCTGCATGAACCGGAGTTGGCTGGCAACCACAATCATCCCGATGATGAGCATCTGCGAAATGGCGAACTGCGCCACCACCAACCCCCGGCGCACCGAGAAACCGCCCACCTGCCGCGCCGTAATTTTACCCGCCAACGCCATCACCGGTTTGAAACCCGCTAACACCAACGCCGGATACACGCCCGACAACAAAATCACGCCCAGCACCAGCAACATCAACCAGCCAATCACCGACGGATCGAAGTAAAACGTGAACTTGAACGCCCCGTTCAGATTTTGCCGGACGAGTTGCTGACCAAACTGAAACAGACCGAGCGCAATCGCCGTGGCGGTGAGGGTAATCAGGGCCGTTTCGCCCATGAACTGCCCAAACAACTGGCCCCGTGTGCTGCCCATCACTTTTCGAACGCCCACCTCCCGCGACCGGGTCAGGGCCTGCGCGGTGGCCAAGTTGACGAAGTTGATACTGGCCGTGACGATCAGAAAAACGCCGATGATGAACAGCGATAGGATCAACCCTTTGCTCACCCCGTCGTGATCGACCGAGAAGTGAATGTCGCGCAGGGGCTGCATGGGATACCAGACCTTGCTGATTCCTTTCGGGTTGTACTTCTTCACGAACAATGGCATCTGCCGCTCCCAGTCAGGTGCCGTAAACTGGTTGTTAAGCAGCACGTAGCACTGCGAATTACTGCTGATATTGCTAAAATCCTCGCTTGGTTTCCCCCGGTACTGCTTCAGCGTGGCGTAAGAGGGCATTATTGAATAAGCGAAATCAGTGTTGTCCCGGTAATCGCGAAAAACACCGACGATCCGGGCGTTGATGGTGCCATTGATCTTGAGCACGTTACCAGTGACATTAACCGTCGAACCAAAATAGATGGTCGCTTTTTGGGCACTGATAACCACCGTGTTGGGCTGACTCAGGTCCGTTGGTCCGCCCGCAATCCAGTCGTAATCGAAGATGCGGAAATACGACGGCTCCACAAATGCGCCCATGCTTTCTGTTTCCCTGAATTTCTTGTCCGGCCCGTTGGCAACCGGCACCGACACCATTGGCTCCTCCCACTGCTCGATCATGGCGAGTTGTTCCACGTCGGGGTGGTCGTTGCGGACCGCTTTGCCCATCGGATAGGGCACACCGGGCGTGTGAAAGTCCCCGTCGGGCGTGACGAATTTGGACACGATGCGGTACGTCCGGTCGTAGTTGCGGTGGTGAGTGTCAGTGGCAAAGTGGTAGCAGACGAGGGCGAAGATGAGCAGCGCACTACCCATGCCGAGGGCCAATCCCGTGACGTTGATGAAGGCGTAGATGCGATTTTTGCGCAGGTTCCGCCAGGCGATTTTGAGGTA
>JAYTAC010000832.1:0-2419 GCA_043737755.1 Spirosoma sp. | reverse complement strand
GGTTCGAGTCGTTCGATTATTTCCAGCCGCAACGCTACGCCGACCTGACCGTCGACTACGGCTTCCACCCGCTGCAAATTGTGGCCAACTTCGTGGCGACAAAAAAGCAGCAGACGTTCACGGACGATGACATCACGCAGTCGGTGAAGGTCAGTCCGGTGGCCCTGCGCGGAGCGTTGAACCGCATGGTGATCGAGGGGTATATGCTGCGCGACAATGATACAGGGCTGATGCGCCTGAGCCGGAAAGGTGTGCTGTATGTGCTGGCCTACGCCAAAAAGGGCGACTACGATAATTTCGAGGTGCAGTCGCTATTTGCCTCCAACGACAGCACCAAAAACGCCACCATCAACTTAGACGACAACATCCTGACTATCCGGGGTGTCGACCGCTTCACCCTGTCCGACTCGCTGAAAGTGGTTGGCATTCCGTCGGACAAGACGATGCGCATTGGCAAGGGGCGGGCGTTTACACTCAACGGACAGTTGAAAGCCGGTACGCTGCGCTACGCCGGTCGCGACCTCAAGTTCGACTACGACAAGTTTGCGATGAACCTCAACAAGATCGACTCTATCACGTTCTCGTCGGCCAAATTAGCGGCCCAGGGTAAAGACGGCGAGGTGGGGGGCGACATCAAATACGATAATCCGGGGACGGTTTATTTTGGCGCGTCCGACAATAAATCGGGGCAGATCAAGGGCAAGAAAACAACGCAGCGGTTGGTGATGCCGGAAGGGATGACGGTGTATTTCAACCAGCCGGTGCGGGGCAACATCACCTACAACGAGCGGGTGTATTTCAAAATTCCGGCCATCGACAAAGACAGCCTGGGTCAGGGCGACATTTCGTTCATGGGTACGTTTCACTCCGACGGCATTTTCCCGCCCTTCAAAGCCGAACTCATCACCATGCCCGACAACACACTTGGTTTCGTGCACAAAGCCCCGGCGACGGGTTACCCGGTTTATGGCAGCAGCAAGAGGGCCGGTGGCCCCGCTTCGACCGTGAAACTTACCAGCGAGATCACGATGGACAAGAGCGGACTGCGGGCCGAAGGCGTACTCAACCACCTCACAGCCAGCCTGAACACGGGGACGATGCTGTTCACGACCGATTCACTGCTGGCGTTGGGGCCGACGGGTGAGATCAGAGAAGGATTGCTGGGAAAACCAGGGGCGGCCCAGGCCTATTTTCCGCAGGTGAAACTCAATGACTACAACATGAAGTGGTGGCCCAGGGCCGACAGCATGGTCATTGCGACGCAGAAAAATAATTTCAATTTCTACAACGCCACCACCAACCTCGAAGGCGGTTTGGTGATGCGGTCGTCGGGGCTGTTCGGTAACGGAACCCTGCGCCGGAAGGATTCGGAGGCCGTTTCAACCAGCATTAAATTCAACAAAGAAGGCTTTTTGGCCGACAATGCGCAGTTCAAAATCGTGTCGGACAAAGAAGCGGCCGGCGGACCGGCCGCCCGGCCTATTCTGCTGGGCAACAACATCGACGTAGACTTCAATCAGACGAAGGGCATCGTCGGGCTGGCAATCAACAAGAAAGCCCAGAGCCTTGACGACACGCTTCAGTCGAGCATGGAGTTTCCGTTTGCGGCCTACAAAACCAGCATCAGCCGGGCGCAGTGGAACATCAATGCCAAGACCATCGCGATGCGTGCCGGGCCGACGCTCGGAGACGTGAAAACCTCGACGTTTACGGCCACCGCCGAGGAGCAGGAAGGATTGACCTTTGCCGGGTCGGCCGCGCTGTACGACGTGGAGAAGATGATGCTCAACATCAGCGGAGTGCCCTACGTGACATCGGCCGACGCCCGCATTTTCCCCGACAAAGGCGTGGTGACTATTAAGCGAAACGGCGAGATGCTGGCCCTGAAAAACGCCCGGCTGGAATTAGACACCATCAGCCTGTTTCACCGGCTCCGGGGCGGCAACATTCAGGTGATTTCCCGGACGCGCTTTGCGGGTGATGCTTCGTACCAGTTCGCTACCATGAAGGGCGACACGGCTAACATCAAAATGGGCAGTTTTGAGTTGAAAGAAGCTCCCGGCAGGATTGCCCCCGCCGTAGCTCCATCGGCACTCACCGCCGACGCTAAAAAAGCGGTCCGACGCTCCGGTCGAAATGCGTCGTCCAAACCACTGACGACGTATTTCACGGTGGCCCGCGCCGAGGTTGAAGAAGCTGACAACCTGCAATTGGCTCCGAAGATGCTCTTCAAAGGTATCATCGCCATGCAGGCCCCCGACAAGGATTTGGCCCTCGATGGTTTCATCAAACCAGCCCTCAAAAAACGCCCGGACCTCGTTGGCGGCTGGATTCCGTTCAAAGAAAAAGTGGAGGAGCGGTTGGAGATTAAAGTCGATAAAAACCTGAAGAACGAAGGCGGACAGCAGTTGGTGGCCGG
>JAYTAC010000831.1:0-14126 GCA_043737755.1 Spirosoma sp. | reverse complement strand
AACAACCGGATACTGTGCTGCAACCGGGGATTCTGCCGGATCGTCTGCCGGAGCGTTTCCACATTGGCGGGCATCGGCTCGTAGGCATATATGGTGGCCCGGTCAATTTTGGACAGAAGCTGAACGTCGAAAAAACCGGCATTGGCACCAATGTCAATCACTACCGGATTGGTCGGCAGGGTCTTCACGAGCGCGTCAATTTCGTAGACATCGGCCATGAACAGTTCTTTAAACACCTGATACAGCGCGGCCGACACCCGGAAGTGTACGGGCAGTGGCCGCGTGGTGAACTGAAGATCGCGCTGATGCCGCGCCCCTTTTCGGACGATGTATTCGGCAGGATTGGCAATGTGATCCCACAATCGGGAATAGCGGTTGATACCGGTTACGGCCATACGTCAGTTTTTACGGGTAGGTTCATCGGTACGTGGCAACTCAATTGCGGGGCAAACGCGGCCAGCCTGAACGCGGCCCGGCCCGAAAGCGGCTAATTTAAACAAATTGTCCATCGCCAGTTGTTTATACGCTACTCAATCTGATTCGGGCGACGTTATTTCACAGCGCGGGTGTTTGTCATTCCGACGCAGCCGGGCGGCCGGTGCTGAGGAATGACAAACACCAATTACGATCTCACCAAACAACATACCAACAACAATGCGTACGAACACTGCATTTATCCAGGTTGCCTTAGTTACTACGTTATCCATCT
This sequence comes from Spirosoma sp., assembly GCA_043737755.1. Taxonomy (GTDB): domain Bacteria; phylum Bacteroidota; class Bacteroidia; order Cytophagales; family Spirosomataceae; genus Spirosoma. The sequence continues at coordinate 13,417 of JAYTAC010000831.1, read as the reverse complement.
TTGCCACCTGCGCCCGCAACCCCGTCACGGGCAAGCGCGAGTTGAGCCTGATGTCGACCGAGCAGGAAATCGCCATCGGCAAAGAGTCGCACCCGTCGATTGTGTCCAGCATGGGCTTGTATGACGACAAACGGCTTCAGGCGTTCATGGACGAGAAAGGCAAGGCCATGGCCAAGATTTCGCACCGCCCCGACCTGCCCTACGAGTTCCACATCGTCGATTCGCCGGTGGTCAACGCCTTTGCCGTGCCGGGCGGCTTCGTCTACTTCACGCGGGGCATTCTGGCGCACTTCAACAACGAAGCCGAATTCGCCGGGGTATTAGGGCACGAAATCGGCCACGTCACGGCCCGCCACTCGGCCCGTCAGCAGAGCAAGCAGTTATTTGGCACATTGGGCACCATCGCCACGGCTATTCTGCTGCCGCAGGCCACCGAGATTGCGCAGCAGGGCATTGGTCTCGCGCTGCTCAGCTACAGCCGCGCCCACGAGTCAGAATCGGACGCAATCGGCGTTGAATATTCCAGCAAGATCGGGTACGACGCCCGGCAGATGGCCAACTTCTTCAACACCATCAAACGCATCTCCGACAACGCCGGTCAGGCCATCCCGACCTTCACCTCGACCCACCCCGATCCGGGCAGCCGCAACGTCCGGGTCAATAAATTAGCGACCGAATACCAGGCCAAAAACCCGGCCAACTACCAGTCGAACCGGGAGCAGTACATGCGCATGATCGACGGCATCATGTATGGCGAAGACCCCAAGCAGGGGTTTGTGGAAAACAACGCGTTTTACCACCCCGAACTGCGCTTTCAGTTTCCCGTCCCCAACGGCTGGAACCATCAGAACTCGCCCTCGCAGTTTCAGATGGGACCCAAAGAAGGCAAAATGGCGATGATTCTGATGCTGGCCAAAGGCAGTTCATTGGACGAAGCCGCCCAAAACTTGGTGAAAGAACTGAACCTGAAAGTGTCGGAGAACAACCGCACGACCATCAACGGCAACCCGGCCTACGTGCTCATCTCGCAGCAGCAACCCCAGCAGCAGCAGGGTCAGCCGCAGCAACAGCAGGACCCCAAAACGGCCACCCAGATTGCTACGTGGCTCATCCAGTACAACAACGCCATCTATGCCCTGCACGGCCTGTCGGCGGCAAGCACGTTCGACAATTCGTTTCGCACGTTCCAAAGCGTAGCCGGTGGCTTCCGGCAACTCACCGACCCCGACAAACTCAACCGCAAACCCGAGCGGGTTCAGGTAAAAAGCGTCCCGCGCGACGGCAGCTTCAGCGAGGCTATGAGCGCGCTGGGAATGCCCGCAGCCCGAATGGAAGAATTGGGTACGCTCAACAGCCTGAAGGCCAATGACCGCGTCGCCCGTGGATCGCTAATTAAGGTAATTGCCCGGTAGGAACCGGTAAACACACCAAACCCGTCAACCGATGAACTCTGTACGAATTCATCGGTTGACGGGTTTGGTGTATTGTCAGTAGCCCGGTCAGCTTCAGATTATTTGTATACCTTTCCTAATCAGATACGCCCCGATATTGAAGCAGTGCCCGTCCATAATTTCTACGTCTTTGTTCCAGTCGACGGTTTCTATCCGTTCGGGCGTGGCCACGATGACGACCTGCGCATCGGTCAGCACCCAGATAATCTTGTGAACGCCGAAGTCGAATAGCTTACGAGTCTTTTTGTAGATGTAACCCGACTCAGTCATCGTGTTCGTATCAGCTTCGATGTCCACTTCAATCGCTATTTTAGGGGGTACATCGGCGTATTTTTTCGAGATTCTGCTACCTGGAAACAAGCTCTGTTCAAAAATAGCGATGTCGTTAGCCAGGTTTGTCCGGTGGTCGAGGTGTAACCCGGCTTCGTTGGTCAGAACGTTGTAGACATCCTCGTCAATGAATTGGCTGGTAAATCCCGTTAAATAATAAACAATGATGGCCTGAAGGCTGCTCGAACCCATGATTTCTCCAATTGTTTTTTTGCCTGATAACACGTCGCGGTAGCCTTTTCGATAGACAGGTTTACCATCCATGATTTCGTAGATCAACGCGTCGGGAACCCGTCGGCGGGGCCTGGTAACGGGTCGGCGGGGTGTTTCAAGAGCAACAAGGGTCATAATCTGGTCAGAAGAATACAGCCAAAGATACACAATCCGGTTCAACCTATTGATGCTAAAAAACGCCTTGTCTGCCCGGAAACTTCACCCGGTTGCTTTGCGTTGCTACTCAGAATAGGCCAACCGCTCCGGCGACCCGGCTGCAACCGACGCAACGTGACAACAGAAGAAATTCCACCGGTTCAAAACGCCGGACTGACCGATATTGACCTCACGGGCTACGACCAGATCGAAGTGCTGGGTGCCCGCGAACACAACCTCAAAAACATCGACGTCTGCATTCCCCGTAACAAACTCGTCGTCGTGACGGGCATCAGCGGCAGCGGCAAATCGTCACTTGCTTTCGATACGATTTACGCCGAAGGCCAACGACGCTACATGGAAAGTTTTTCGGCCTACGCCCGCTCGTTCATCGGCGACATGGAGCGGCCCGACGTCGACAAAATCAACGGTCTCAGCCCGGTGATTTCCATTGAGCAAAAGACAACCTCCAAAAACCCGCGCTCCACCGTCGGCACCACCACCGAGATTTACGATTTTCTGCGATTGCTCTACGCCCGCGCCGGGGAAGCGTACTCCTACATCACGGGCCGCAAAATGGAACGGCAGTCGCAGGACCAGATTATCGACACGATTCTGAGCCACTACGACGGTCAGAAACTAACGCTGCTGGCCCCGGTCATTCGTAGTCGCAAAGGTCACTACCGCGAACTGTTCGTACAGATTGCCAAAACGGGCTACACCAAAGTACGCGTCGATGGGGTGGTGCTGGACATTGTGCCGAAAATGCAGTTGGACCGCTACAAAATCCACGACATCGAAATCGTCATCGACCGGCTCGTGTCCAAAGCTGATGCCGGGGACTCGCAGTCACGGTATCGGCTCAGTCAGTCGGTGCAAACGGCACTGAAGCAGGGCAAAGGCGCGATGCAGATGCTCGACGGAGCCGGATTACTCGTCTATTTCTCGCAGAACCTGATGGACCCGGAGTCGGGAATCAGCTACGACGAGCCGTCGCCCAATTCATTTTCGTTCAACTCGCCCTACGGTGCCTGCGCAGTTTGCAACGGGCTGGGGGTGATCGAAGAAATTACGGAAGACTCCGTCATACCCGACAAATCATTGAGCATCAGCCGGGGAGCCATTGCGCCACTCGGTGAGTTTCGGGAGTTGTGGATTTTCAAAGAGATCGAAGCAATCCTGAAAAAATACAAGCTCAACCTCAGTACGCCCGTCGCCAAATTTCCCGAAGATCTGCTCTACGCGCTCATGCACGGCACGGAAGACGAAGCAACGGACGGTCGGGATGCCGCATCACCGTCGCCACGGCCGAGTAAGAAGCATCCGGGGGAGGACTACTATTCGTTCAAGTTCGAGGGCATCGTCAACTTTCTGAAGCGGCAGCAGGAAAACAGCACCGACAAAATTCAGGACTGGCTCAAAGACTTTATGGTCGTGAAAACCTGCCCCGAATGCGACGGTGCGCGGCTGAAAAAAGAATCGCTGTTCTTCCGAATGGACCAGAAAAACATCTCTGAACTGGCCCGCATGGACATTTCGGAACTGTCGGCCTGGTTCGATGGCGTCGAAAGCCGCCTGACCGACCGGCAGAACGTGATTGGCAAAGAGATCCTGAAGGAAATCCGCAAGCGCGTCGGTTTCCTGCTCGACATCGGCCTCGACTACCTCACCCTCGACCGGCCCCTGCGGACGCTGTCGGGGGGCGAAGCGCAGCGCATCCGACTCGCCACCCAGATCGGAACGCAGCTTGTTGGCGTACTTTACATCATGGACGAGCCGAGCATCGGTCTGCACCAGCGAGACAACGTCAAACTCATCGACTCGCTCAAAAACCTGCGCGACCTCGGCAACACCGTTCTCGTGGTGGAGCACGACAAGGAGATGATGCTCGAATCGGATTACATCCTCGACATTGGTCCGGGGGCGGGGCGGCACGGCGGGCAGGTGGTGAATCAGGGCACGCCCGACGAATTCCTGAAAAACCAGTACGCCGGATCAGCGGGCAGCAGCACCGCCGATTACCTGAGCGGGCGGCTGAACATCGACGTACCGGCGGAACGGCGCAAAGGCAACGGCAAATTCCTGATCATCAAAAACGCTACGGGTCACAACCTCAAAAACGTGACGCTGCGGCTACCGCTCGGCAAAATGGTCACCATCACGGGTGTGTCGGGCAGCGGTAAATCGTCGCTGATTCACGAGACGCTGTTCCCCGTGCTTAACCGCCACTTTTTCAAGTCCAAGCGCGAGCCGCTGCCGTTTAAGACGGTGGAAGGATTAGAGCATCTGGACAAAGTAATCGAAGTGGATCAATCGCCCATCGGCCGGACGCCCCGCTCCAACCCGGCAACCTACACGGGTATGTTCACGGACATTCGGATGTTATTCGCCGAACTGCCCGAAGCTAAGATTCGGGGTTACAAACCGGGCCGGTTCTCGTTCAACGTGAAAGGTGGCCGTTGCGAAGGGTGCGAGGGTGCGGGCATGAAAAAGATCGAGATGGAGTTTCTGCCCGACGTGCACGTGATGTGCGAAACCTGCAAGGGCAAACGCTTCAATCGCGAAACGCTGGAGGTCCGCTTCAAAGGCAAGTCCATCGCCGACATCCTCGACATGACCGTGGAGCAGGCACTGGATTTCTTCGCCAGCCAGCCCAAAATTCTGCGCCGGGTCACGACCATGAACGCCGTTGGCCTGGGCTACATCACACTGGGCCAACACGCCACAACGCTGTCGGGGGGCGAAGCGCAGCGCGTGAAACTGTCCGAAGAGTTATCGAAGAAAGACACCGGTAAAACGCTGTATATCCTCGATGAACCCACGACGGGCCTGCACTTCCAAGACATCGCCCACCTGCTCGACGTGCTGAACAAATTAGCCAACAAAGGCAATACCGTCCTGATTATAGAGCACAACATGGACGTTATCAAGGTATCCGATCACCTCATCGACCTCGGTCCCGAAGGCGGCAACAAAGGCGGCTTCATCATCGCCGAAGGAACGCCCGAAAAGGTAGCTGGCGTAAACGGGAGTCACACGGGCCGGTTTTTGAAGGGGGAATTGACCGGGTAGTTTGACGCAAAAGAAGCTCCGTTCAGGCTGAACGGAGCTTCTTTTGTTGCACTCATACCTGTTTACCGTGCAAACAATTCATCCACTGTCATCGTCAAATCTGGCACGACCGGGGCAGCGTCGAATGTATCGGCTTCGAAGTGCGTGATGCTGTTTTTGACGGACGAAAACACCCTCACCATGCGTAGAGCCGGGAAAACATGCCAGATCACTTGTACTCCGGCACTGAAATATTCAATCACTTTCGTCTCGATCTTATCTGCTCTGTCAGAAGGTGAAATCAGTTCGACAACAAAGGCAGGAATTGGCTCTTTGTCGTCAGCCGAATCAAGTATCTGGTCCCGCGTAAAGAATGCCATGTCCGGGATGCGTTTCTGGTTTTTAGCAACCCAAATGTCGGATCTCCCAAACAGCCATGCTCGTCTCGAACAGGCTTCAGTCAGCACGAACTTTGCCTGGATGTTACTGGTGATGTAACGCTCTTGTTTTTTCGTGCCTGATGTTTGTTCAGCAAATCCGTTATCGTACTCGTACAGGAAACCGTCGTCCGGGTTCCAGTTCATGAAGGTCTGCTTCGACATCGGAATGCGAACATCATCGACTTCTTCCTGCTCCAATACTGCACTTTCCATAGCTCGTGTTGTTTGACTTAAATGTACGAAAAAGTACGTCTCCTTTATAGAATCAGGCAGCGCAACACCGGAATCCATTATCTTCGCCAGCCTCAGTCACTTCGTAAAATCCGGTTCATGCGTAATCCTTTTTTCTACATTCTCTTGCTTGTATTGATCGCTCTTGATGCTTGGCTGCTGGCCCATCCCAACCTGATTGGCCGGGCCGGAGTGTTCTTTTTCGACTACGATTACCTCGACACATTTCCCAAAGCACTCGGTACGGTTGCGGCCGTGGTGGGCATTGCTCTGCTCGTTGCGTGGGTAGCCGGGCGGCTGGGTAAGGTAATCGGGTCAGTGGTGCTGATTGCGCTGCTGGCCATGTCTGGCTACTGGCTCTTCGATAGTTTTATGCTCTACAATTCGGGCGTCTACAAGCTGACCGGGGCGGGCTTCCGGGCGGGGGCCATCCTGCTGCCGGGATTGCTGGTGCTGGTGTTTAGTAATGGCCTGTCTAACGCTTTACCAACAAAACGCACCCGCCGATGAATCGTCTGCTGCTTCTACTGGCATGGTTAGTGGCGGGTACGGTCTCGGCACAACCCGTCTATCTCCTCCGCCCCGACCGCGTATTCGACGGCGAAACCATGCACGAAGGCTGGGTGGTACGGGTCAACGGGACTAAAATCGAAGCCGTTGGCCCGGCAAATTCGGTTTCGGCCAACAAGGCTGAACGGTCCGACGTTTCGGTTGTCGATTTGAAAGGTATGACGCTATTACCCGGTCTGATCGAAGGGCATTCGCACTTGCTGCTGCATCCGTACAACGAAACCAACTGGGACGATCAGGTGCTGCGGGAACCCCGGTCGTTGCGGGTGGCGCGGGCCACCGTTCATGCCCGGAAAACGCTGCTGGCGGGTTTCACTACGGTACGCGACCTCGGCACCGAAGGAGCTGACTATGACGACGTTGGTCTAAAACAGGCCATTGAGCAGGACATCATTCCCGGCCCGCGCATGATCGTGGTGACGCGGGCACTCATTGCGACGGGAAGTTACGGCCCCAAAGGGTTTAGTCCCGATATCAGTGTGCCGCAGGGAGCCGAAGAAGCCGACGGCCACGACGCGCTGATCCGGGCCGTGCGGACGCAGATTGGGAAAGGTGCCGACGCCATAAAAATCTACGCCGATTACCGCTGGGGTCTCATGGCCGAAGCCCGGCCCACATTTACGCTTGATGAGTTGAAACTGATTGTCGAGACGGCCCGCAGCAGTGGCCGGGGCGTGGTGGCCCACGCGAGTACCGCCGAAGGGATGCGCCGGGCGATTTTGGCCGGTTGCGAAACCATTGAGCACGGCGACGCCGGAATGCCCGAGATTTTCGCGCTGATGAAGAAAAATGGTACGGCCCTATGCCCGACATTAGCGGCCGGGGATGCCGTAAGCCAGTACCGGGGCTGGAAAAAGGGACAGGAACCCGAACCGGCCCGCCTTCGTGAAAAACGAGCGACGTTCAAACAGGCATTGGACGCGGGGGTGACGATCTGCGCCGGGAGCGACGTGGGCGTGTTCAGCCACGGCGACAACGCCCGCGAACTGGAAATGATGGTCGACTACGGCATGAAACCTCTGGACGTGCTGCGGTCGGCAACATCGGTCAACGCCGACGTCTTTCACCTGACCGACCGGGGTCGCATCCGGCCCGGTTTATTGGCCGATCTGGTAGCGGTTGAGGGCGATCCAACGCGTGAAATAGGGGCAATCCGGCGCATTCGGTTAGTGATGAAAGGTGGCAAAAGCTACAAACAATAAGACAAAACTAATTGCGTTGCCCGCAGGTTACACAATTAATTAATGTGGGTTCAATGGTCTTTTTGGGCGATATTCGTCCGTCGTTCAGGTTTTTGGACTAATTTCGCCCGGTTGGTATACCAGCGTTGCGCTTCGTATTTCACAACCCGCTAACTCGTTTTTCAGACTATTCTACCCTGATTTTTTTCTATGGCAAATGCTGAATTAACCGTCGATGGTAAATCGTACTCGTTCCCGACGCTGGAAGGAAGCGAGAACGAGAAAGCCTTCGACATCTCGAACCTCCGTGACCAAACCGGCTACGTTACCTTAGACCGGGGCTACAAAAACACCGGGGCTACTCAAAGCGGTATCACGTTCTTGGATGGTGAGGAAGGCATTCTGCGCTACCGGGGATACTCCATCGAAGACTTAGCGTCGAGAGCGTCATTTCTGGAAGTAGCCTATCTGCTCATCTACGGCGATCTGCCCACGCAGGAGCAGTTTTATCAGTTTGAGAACGCTATCCGTCGCCATACGCTTGTTAATGAGGACATGCGGAAGATATTCGACGGCTTCCCGGTCAATGCGCATCCGATGGGTGTGCTCTCGTCCTTAGTGAGCGCAATGAGTGGGTTTTATCCCGATTCATACGACGATAAGGCCGCCGATCAAACTGATCTGCACATTATCCGGCTGTTGGCTAAACTGCCCACGCTGGCCACCTGGTCGTACAAAAAATCACAGGGCCATCCGGTTAACTACCCTAAAAACAGTCTCGACTACATTCCCAACTTCCTGAACATGATGTTCTCGCTGCCAGTTGAGGATTATCAGGTCGATCCGGTGGTGACCGAAGCGTTGAACGTGCTGCTTATTCTGCACGCCGATCACGAGCAGAACTGCTCCACGTCAACAGTGCGGCTCGTTGGTTCTGCGAAGTCCAACATCTACTCCTCCATCTCGGCGGGTATCAGTGCCTTGTGGGGTCCGCTGCATGGCGGGGCCAACCAGGAGGTTATTGAGATGCTGGAAGAAATCAAAAACGGCGGGGGCGACGTGAGCAAGTACATCGACATGGCCAAAAACGCCAAAACGACGGGTTTCCGGCTGTTTGGCTTTGGTCACCGCGTGTACAAGAACTTCGATCCCCGCGCCCGCATCATCAAGAAAGCCGCCGACGACGTACTGGCCAAACTCGGCGTTAACGACCCCGTGCTGGAAATTGCCAAGGGTCTGGAGGAAGCCGCCCTGCACGACGAGTACTTTGTGTCGCGCAAACTCTATCCCAACGTCGACTTCTATTCGGGTATCATCTACCGCGCTCTCGGCATTCCCACCAACATGTTCACGGTGATGTTTGCCATTGGCCGGTTGCCGGGCTGGATTGCGCAGTGGAAGGAAATGCGCGAACAAAAAGAACCCATCGGCCGACCACGCCAGATCTATACCGGTGCCACGCTCCGCGAATTCAAATCAGTAGAACAGCGGTAATGTAAGGCCGAAGCTGGAGCTTCGGCGGTGTAAAAGACCCAGACACCGCCGAAGCCGGAGCTTCGGCTTTGCGAAAACATATCGTACTCCGGCTTTACGTAACACCACTCTCACTCCTGCCAGCGCAGGCACAACCCGGCTTTGACCGGATTGTCAAGAACATACCGAATAATCCGAATCAGCTCTCCGTCGTCACGCACTAACCGGTCATACGATTCTTCTTCCCAAAACTTCCCGGCTAATTTCAACAGTTCGTTTGCTTTCCTACCAGAAAAGCTTTTCAGAGACTGCATCAATTTCTCTAATGAATTGAATTGGTTAGTTTCTGTCTGATCACCCGGTAATGTGAAAACGACATGAACATGATTGGACAGTACAGCATAGGCGAGCAATTCGATCCGGTTACCATCCCAATGATGCAAGCCATCGATAACTACCTGCGCGATATTCTCAATTGACAGGTGAGTCGGGCCGTAGCAACAGGCATCTAACAACTTGTCGTAACGCCCAAAATAGCGTCGATTCAGTGTGTCGATAGCATCTCCAGAATCATTCCCCTGCCGCTTCAGGCGTTCGCTCTCCACCCCAAGTTCCTCCTGCAACTGTTGCTTAATTTTGAGCGGTAATGATCCATGCAGCCGGTAGGTGACAAAAAACGTCCCGTTCAATGGTTGAATGTGAGGTAGTTTGCGGTGGTAATAGTCACGGTGCATGATGGGTTTATCTCAATAAGTGATTTTTGTCTCTAATTTCAATAGATACAGACAAGCACAAAAAAAGTGACTGGTTAATTAACCAGTCACTGTCAGACGCTCTACCGAAGCCGGCGCTTCGGTGCTACAGTTAATCGTCTATTTCGCCTTCGTCGTCGGCTTCCGTACCGGCCAGAACGGGATCAAGCAGGACGGTTTCATCCTCGGCGATTTTGGCGCGGATTTTGGCTTCCAGCTCGGCACTCAGTTCGGGATTATCGAGGAGCAGTTCTTTCACGGCGTCGCGGCCCTGAGCCAGTCGGCTGGTGCCGTAGGAGAACCACGAACCCGACTTCTTGACGATTTCCATCTCGACGGCCAAGTCAAGAATTTCGCCGACTTTAGAGATGCCCTGACCGTACATGATGTCGAACTCGACCACTTTGAACGGCGCGGCCATCTTATTCTTCACCACCTTCACTTTCGTGCGGTTGCCCACCACGTTGTCGGCTCCTTCTTTGATCTGGCCGATGCGCCGGATGTCCAGACGAACCGATGCGTAGAACTTCAGCGCGTTACCGCCGGTCGTGGTTTCGGGGTTGCCGAACATCACGCCGATCTTCTCGCGCAACTGATTAATGAAGATACAGCAGCAACCCGTTTTGCTGATCGTGCCGGTCAATTTCCGCAGTGCCTGACTCATCAAACGGGCTTGCAGACCCATCTTGCTTTCGCCCATTTCGCCTTCGATCTCAGCTTTCGGTACAAGGGCCGCTACGGAGTCGATCACGATGATGTCGATAGCACCCGAGCTGATGAGGTGTTCCGTAATTTCGAGTGCCTGCTCGCCGTTGTCGGGCTGCGAAATCAGCAGGTTTTTGGTGTCAATGCCTAATTTTTCGGCGTAGGCACGGTCGAAAGCGTGCTCAGCGTCGATAAAAGCTGCCAAACCGCCCGCTTTCTGTGCTTCGGCGATGCAGTGCATGGTCAGCGTGGTTTTACCCGACGATTCGGGACCGTATATTTCAACGACGCGGCCACGCGGTAAACCGCCGATGCCCAGTGCTATGTCCAGTCCCAGCGAACCGGTTTTGATCACCGGAACGTCCACAACCCGGCTTTCGCTCAGGCGCATGACGGTACCTTTGCCAAATGCCTTGTCGAGCTTTTCAATGGTCGTTTGCAGGGCCTTCAGTTTGTTATCAGCGGCAGTCGCCGTAGCTGTTGCCGAATCAGATTTAGCCATGTTTGGATGATTGTTTAAACAGATAAAGTTACCCAAAAAGGGGTATAAAACCAAGCACTTGTTTAAAATAGTTGGTCGGGATTCCCGTGTCATCGGTGCTGAATTCACTAAGATCAAAAGCCCGTTCGTCGGCTTCTGACAAGCACTGACAAACGGGCTTTTTGGTGCCGCAAGATGACATCTACAGCACCGAATCGACGGGAGCCGTCTGGGGTTGCGCCGGAGCCGACTGCTGGGGCTGGGCAGGCTGCACCGGGGGCGATTGCATCTGCGGTTGCCCCGGCTGAGTGCCCGGATAAGTCGATGAATCACCATACGGACGAGCCACCGGACCAACCACTTCTACCGACGTGATATAATACTTGGTATCACCATTCCAGGGCAGGCGAATAATTTTCTCTTCGTAATGGAGCGTCACCCGCTGCCCCGATTTGACGGCGTTTGTGATCTGGGTAGCTACAGCGTCTTCTTTCACCGAAAAATCGAAGTACTGGGGCGTCAGCGAACCCGTTTCGCCCGAGAAGCCACCAACGTTCAAAACGCCTTCGTATGTCTTAAAGAGAAAACCCCGCCGACTGAATTTAGACACCGTACCGGCGCGTTCGCCGTCGCTGTAACTCCAGCCGGTGAGCGCAAACAGAATGCCGAAAACAACTAACAGAAATAACAGGAAGTACAATAACCCTCGCATGGATTTGGTTGGTTTGGTTGCAGTGCAAAACTGCACAAATAGACAAAAAATTAAGGACAAATGAACCGGAACGGCCACGGCTTTTAGAACGACCGGCAACCGGTATTGTTCGCAAAAGCAGTTACCAGGCATGTCCTCCGGTCAGAAAATGCAGTTTATTCCCCTTCACCCGGCATTCCACTCAGTCCTCACAACAACCGCTATCCCGAACCAAACGAGAGCCAGACCCTGAACTTTTGACCTGTATTTCGTTACTTTACCCCCGGTTGGCCAGCGAACATAACGTACTGGTAGTCAACTCAGATTTAATAGACTTTTTCGTTGTTAACCTTTTCCATCTCCCCCAATGAGTACCATCCAAAGCATTCATGCCCGTCAGATTCTGGATTCACGCGGCAACCCAACCGTTGAAGTCGACGTGCGCACCGAGAACGGTTTCCTGGGTCGGGCTGCCGTACCATCGGGTGCGTCGACAGGTTCGCACGAGGCCGTCGAACTCCGCGACGACGATGCCGGTGTCTACCTTGGCAAGGGCGTTCTGAAGGCTGTCTCGAACGTAAACGAACTGATTTTTCCCGAGTTAGTCGGCATTTCGGTCTACGAGCAAAGTATGCTCGACAAGATTATGCTCGAATTGGACGGGACGCCCAACAAAAGTCGGCTGGGAGCCAATGCCATTCTGGGCGTGTCGCTGGCCGTGGCTAAAGCAGCCGCTCAGGAAGCCGGGATGCCACTCTACCGCTACGTGGGGGGCGTTGGGGCCAACACGTTGCCCGTGCCGATGATGAACATTTTGAACGGCGGTTCCCACGCCGACAACTCCATCGACTTTCAGGAATTCATGGTCATGCCCGCTAATGCCCTGAGTTTCTCGGAAGCGTTGCGGATGGGCACCGAGATTTTCCATACACTCAAGAAAGTACTGAAAAGCAAGGGAATGTCGACCAACGTGGGCGACGAAGGCGGTTTTGCTCCTAATATTCCGTCCAACGAGGAAGCGATTCAGATCATTCTACAGGCCATCGAAAAAGCGGGTTACCGGCCGGGCGAGGATGTGTGGGTGGCGATGGATGCCGCAGTATCGGAGTTCTACGATGCCGATACGAAGCAGTACCACTTCAAAAAATCGACCGGCGACAAGCTGACCTCGTCCGAAATGGCGGGCTACTGGAAAGACTGGGTGAGCAAATATCCGATTCTGTCCATCGAAGACGGTATGGCTGAGGACGACTGGGACGGCTGGAAAATGCACACCGACCTGCTGAAAGGCACGAAAACGCAGCTTGTGGGCGACGACCTGTTCGTAACCAACGTCACGCGTCTGCAACAGGGCATCGATCAGGGCATTGCCAACGCTATTTTGGTGAAGGTGAACCAGATTGGCTCCCTCTCCGAGACCATCGACACGGTGAACCTCGCCAAGCGCAACGCCTACAAAAACATCATGTCGCACCGCTCGGGCGAAACCGAAGACGCCACCATCGCCGACCTCGCCGTGGCCCTGAATACGGGTCAGATAAAAACCGGCTCCGCATCGCGCTCGGATCGGATGGCCAAGTATAATCAGCTCCTGCGCATCGAAGAAGAACTGGGCGAAACGGCGTATTTTCCGGGCTTGAAGTTTTAATTTTTTTGTCATTCCGACAACGCCGGGCGGCCGGTGCCGAGGAA
>JAYTAC010000830.1:0-6008 GCA_043737755.1 Spirosoma sp. | reverse complement strand
CGTGCCAGTAGGGCGTCGATACCACCGCTTTGCCACATCCGAAAGCGTAAGACAGCGTTCCCGACGTAATCTGCGCCGGGTTCATGTAGGGCGTGATGTAAATATCGGCCGAGCCGAGGTATTCGAGCAGATCGTCTAATTCGACAAACTGGTTGTAGAACCGCACGTGGTCGCGAACGCCACAATCAGCGGCTAACTTTTTCAGACTGTCGCGGTAGGTTTCGCCTTCATTCTTCAGCAGATGCGGGTGCGTGGCTCCCAGCACCATATACACCACGTTGGGAAACTGCTCCACAATGCGCGGCAGGGCTTTGATCACGTTTTCGATGCCCTTGTTGGGCGACAGCAGACCAAACGTCAGCAGCGTCTGTTTGCCCTCCATGCCGAACTTATCCTTGTAGAAGTGCGGATCGACAAACGGCATGTCGGGAATGCCGTGCGGAATGAGGTCGATTTTGTCTTCGGGAATTTCGTAGACGTTAATCAAAAAATCCCGCCCCTTCTCCGACATGCACACCACCCGCGACGACAGGTCGGCGATGCTTTTGAGCACCAATAGCTGCTCTTCGCTCGGCGTTTTCAGGATCGTGTGGAAGGTGGTCACGATGGGCATGGTCAGGTTGCGCAGCAGCGTGAGGATGTAACTCCCGGCCGGGCCTCCGTAAATGCCGTATTCGTGCTGCAAACACACGACGTCGGTTTCTTTGGAATTCAAAAACTCGGCTGCCCGGCGGTAGGCTTCCTGATCGTGCTGGTAGAAATCGTAGCGCACTTCGCCCGGATAATTGTACCCGTCCGGCGTGTCGTTGACCGAAACAACTAATGCGTTCGACTTGGGAATGAACGTGTTATAGGATCTATAGAGGTCGGAGGTGAAGGTGGCGATGCCGCATTGCCGGGGCAGGTAGTCGCCGATGAACGCCACGTGTTTGGGGTTGTGGGCCAGGGGCGTGGAGTCCGGTCCACTTGGGCCAGACCAGTTGGTCGACGCGTTTTCAGTACGATTGGCAGGTATATTCATAGCGCAGAGTATGTGTAGTTCGGCTTACCAGCGGGGTACTTCGGGTTCCCGCCCGTCTGGTGTCAGTGTGCAATATAAACAAAATTCAATCGCTATTGTTTGGCCAAACAGCATAATTAGCCACTAAGACAGAATATTATTACACTCAAAGCGAATTTTACCGCTTTAAAAAGTACTTTAACCATATAATCTGTTGATTTACCCTATGAAACGCGAAAGCCCATTTACAACGAACCGGTCGTTGGACATCCAACGACCGGTTCGTACCTACAGACAAATTGAATGGGTGCTTAGATCATCGTTTCTTCGACTGACCAACGATGCGTTGCAACTGCCGGTTCTGTCGCCGAAGCTGATCAACTTCGCGCTTGAGTTGCAGAACGTACAGCATGGTTTCCTCCACTTTCTCCAGCAGCCGGGCGTCCATCGTCGGCGCGTCGTAGCCCCGCACAACGTCGTCGGCCGAGGGTACGTTGGGCAGACGACCGTTTGTTTTAACGTACTGCGCTACTTCGGCAAGCGGCCGGAGCGCGTAACCCGGCTCAAACACCCGGTCGGCCCAGTCGGCTTTGCTCTTCACGAACAGTTTGCCCGCCGTGGGCCGCGCCAGCACGACTTCTCCCCGCTCATTAACGGTCAGCACTTTATCGGTTTGAGTGAGCGCTGGACTGTTGTTGGTCAGATTCTCCAGCCGTAATCCCGACTCGTCGGCCTGCTCACTGCGAACGTGCAGCCGGGCAGTGGGCGCGTCTGTCCCAATACCTACGTTGGCCCGGTTGCCCAACACGACTGCATCACTGATTGCTACGCCCGCTCCCGCGCCGATGGCCGTTGCGTTGGTCAAATTGTTAGCTAACGCGTCGGCCCCGGTGCCGAGGAAGGTGTTGCGCGAACCACCGTCACGGTTGCCGGTCGTATAACCGAGGTACACGTTGTCATCGCCATTTCCATTCGCCGGACCCGCCCCATTGCCCACAAACGTATTGCGGCTGCCGGTTGCGTTTCCCCGACCCGACAATGAGCCGAAGAATGTGTTGCTCTTACCGCTCGTGGTGCTGTAACCGGAACGATAGCCAACAAACGTGTTGGAATCGGCGAGGGCGTTATAACCGGATTCGTAACCGAGGTAGGTGCTGAGGGAACCGGTTTTGTTATTGGCACCAGCGTAGCCACCAGAAAACAAATTGTAATTGGCAGTCGTACTGGAAAAACCTGACCGGTATCCCAACAGCGTATTGTCGTGACCGGTTGTATTTGCATTTCCCGTATAGTAGCCCATGAATGAGTTACAGGAGCCTACGGTATTGCTTTGTCCGGCTAAAGAGCCAACGAATGAGTTGAATGATCCGGTAGTATTGCCGGAACCAGTGCTGCTACCGGCAAATACATTCGCCTGGCCCATAGTATTACTCTGACCAGAGCGCGAACCAAAGAATGAATTGTTTATGCCAATACTGGTGTAACCGGCCCGATAGCCTACGAAAGCGTTGGCAAAGCCGTCCGTGTTAGTATACCCCGCAGAATTACCTAAAAAAACGTTTTCCCTGCCTGTCGTGTTGATGTATCCGGCTTTGCTGCCGACGAATACGTTGCCCGAAACAGTGTTGTTGAAGCCTGCTGAGTCGCCAATTGTGACATTGTTATTACCGGTTTGGTTTTTATAGCCGGTCGCAATACCCAAGTAAGCGTTACTACGTCCGCTGAGGTTATCAAATCCGCTGTAGGAACCAATAAACGTGTTGTAGTTAGCAGATTTACTGCCTATACCGGCTCCACCGCCCAGAAAGACGTTGCGTTCGCCGTTATTGAGCCACCCGGAAAAATCCCCAATCATTGTGTTTCCAGATCCGGTAGTAGTCTGATTGCCTGCCAGATAGCCCAAAAAATTGTTTGAATTACCAGTTGTCACGTTTTGACCGGCTCCTTTGCCAATGAAGGTACTTGACAAACCCGTCGTTAGCTTGTTGCCGGTATTATGTCCAACAAACGTATTATTGACGCCCGTCAAGCCGGGATCAACCCAGGTTGGATTCACGATAACGTTGGTACCACCCGGAGTTGCTGACGTTGGCGTAGTTATAATCAGATTCTGCGCCCGCGCCGTACCAACACTTGCCACTAATGACCCAACAATCAACCCAAACCGATAGAAATTATTCATGGAGTGTACAAGTGAACGGTAGATATATAATGAACTGTTGCAAATTGCACGCCAAGTTACACACCCCCAATAATCCGGCCATCATTCCCCAACGCCACCGGTTTTGCCTACCTTGCGGGCTAACTCTGCCCGTACCCTTCGATGTTCTGGAACCGCGTCGCGTCGTTTATTCTTACCAACCGAATTGCTCTCTCAATGGCCGTGCTGCTCGGTACGGCGTTCATGGGCTACCAGGCGACACGGGTCAAACTCTCCTACGAATTAGCCAAAATTCTGCCCGTCACCGACCCCGAATACCAGCGATACGAAGCGTTTAAATCCCGTTTCGGGCAGGACGGCAATGTGATGGTACTCGGCATCGGGAGCGACAGCATGTACCAGTTAGGGTTCTTTAACGACTGGTACGCCCTCAGCCAAACCATCAAACGCATCGGCGGCATCAAAGACGTGGTGGCCAACGCGAGTCTGTACGACATCGTCCGCGACGACAGTGCCCAGACCTTTCGCATCGTGCCGCTCGTGCCGCGCCCGCTCACCACGCAGGCGGGAGTCGACAGTGTCCGGGACCGGATTGCGCGATTGCCGTTCTACCGAAATTTGGTGAGCGACAGCAGCGGCCGGTCGCATCTGATGGCCATTACGTTTGAGCAGAACGAGTTAAACACCAAAAACCGGATTGCCATTGTCCGGCGCGTCGAAGCCGTGGCCGATTCGTTCGGAACGGCGCACACGTTACCAGTTCATCTATCGGGGATGCCGTATATCCGCACCGAGTTCACGGCCAAAGTCAGCCAGGAGATGGGGCTGTTTATGGGACTGGCTTTTTTGGTAACGGCCCTGATTCTGTACTATTTTTTCCGGTCACTGACGGTGGTGCTGACGGCGTTGGCGGTGGTGGCGGTGGGGGTCGTCTGGGCTACGGGCTACCTCGTCATGCTCGGCTACGACATCACCCTGCTGACGGGTTTGGTGCCGCCCCTGATCATTGTCATTGGAGTGCCCAACGCCATTTTCCTGCTCAACCGCTACCACGAAGAACTGAATCGGCATCACGACAAGTCGGGGGCATTGGCCATTGCAACGGCAAAAGTGGGTGAGACAACGTTTTTTGCCAACGTCACGACGAGCATTGGTTTTTTCGTGTTCTACTTCACGGCCAGCCCGCTGCTGCTGCAATTCGGGCTGGTATCCGCGTTCGGGATCATGACCACCTACGTGGTGTCCTTAGTGCTGATCCCGATCATCTTCAGCTATTTGCCCACGCCCTCATCGAAGCAGCGCGGGCACCTCGAACGGCGGAAAATCAACGGGTTTCTGTCGTGGGTAGATCATATCGTGCGGCATCGCCGGACGGCCATCTACACGTTCATCGCCGTCGTGACGGGACTGGGCATCGTGGGTGCGCTACGCATCAACGCCATCGGCTACGTGGTGGACGACCTGCCCAAAAACGACCCGATTTATACCGATCTGAAGTGGATTGAGAGCCGGTTCAAAGGCGTCATGCCGTTCGAGGTGAGCATCGACACCAAACGGCCCGGCCGGGTACTGACGCCCCAGACGCTGACCAAAATCCGGCTCCTCGAACGTGAATTCAGCAAATACAGCGAGTTCACGCGGCCATTGTCATTGGTCGAAGCCGTCAAATTTTTCTACCAGAGCTACCGGGGGGGCGACCCAAAATACTACGCCCTGCCCGGTGCGCTCGAACTGAACCGGTTGGCGGCCTACCTGCCCAAACAGCAGCCGGGCGTAGCGGGCAGCAACACGGCGTCGAACTTCAGAGCCTACCTCGACAGCACCCGACGTTACACCCGCGTCAGTTTCCAGATGCCCGACCTCGGCACCGTCCGCACCACCCGGCTGCTGGCCGAACTGCAACCCAAAGCCGACTCTATTTTCAACATCGACCGCGCCACCGGAACGCGCGTTGCCGCCGACGAGCAGTACGACGTCCGCATCACGGGCAACAGTGTGGTGTTCACGAAGGGCAATGATTATTTGCTGGAAAACTTGGCCGAAAGCACCGCGCTGGCCATTCTGCTCGTGTCGGTGATTCTGGTGATTCTGCTGCGCGACGTGCGGCTGAGCCTGATTGCGATTCTGCCGAGCGTGGTGCCGCTGATCGTTACGGCGGGCATCATGGGGCTATTCGGCATTCACCTCAAACCCTCCACCATCCTCATTTTCAGTATTGCGTTTGGCATCTCGTCCGACGGCACGATCTATTTCATCACCAAATACCGCGACGAACGGCGGGCGGGCATGACCGTCGACCGGGCGGTTTCGAGCACCATCCGCTACACCGGCATCAGCATGTTCTACACGGCGATGATTCTGTTTGCGGGCTTCGCCATTTTCACGGCCTCCACCTTTCAGGGCACGGTGGCACTGGGTTTGCTGGTGTCGATCACGCTGCTGATGGGCATGGCGTCGAACCTGATTCTGCTGCCCGCGTTTCTGCTGTCGGTGAAAGAGAAGGAGAAGCAGACCGTGCCCGGTTGACACGCCTACTCGATACCGCCCATCCACTTTCGTAACGGCCTGACGAACAGCAGCATCAGCAGACCCGCACCCAACGCGAAAATGGCCACGCTCCGAAATAGGGCGGGCATTTGGGCTACGTTGCTCTCGTCGAAACCACCCGCAAACAGGCCCGCAATCAGGTTGCCCAGCGACGACCCCACGAACCACAGCCCCATTAACTGACTGGCGTAACGCTTCGGGGCCAATTTAGAAAACGAGCTCAGCCCCACCGGACTCAGAAACAGTTCGCCGAGGGTGAAGAACAGGTACGTACCCGTCAGGTACAGGGCCGAGGTGCGT
>JAYTAC010000829.1:0-6010 GCA_043737755.1 Spirosoma sp. | reverse complement strand
GTTTCACGCTCAGCGTCGATGATGATTTCTCCCCGGTGCGCACCCCCGCCGAGGAATTAGCCACGTTTCAGGTGGAGCCGGGTCTGATGGTGCAACTCGTAGCGGCTGAGCCGATGGTGCAGGACCCGGTCGTGATGACGTTCGACGCCGACGGTCGGCTGTGGGTGGTGGAGATGCGGGGATTCATGCCAACCATCGACGGTAAAGGCGAGGAAAAGCGCGTGGGGCGCGTGTCGGTACTGGAAGACACCAACGGCGACGGACAAATGGACGTCAGCACCGTGTACCTCGACAGTTTAGTGATGCCGAGGGCGATTGCTTTAGTACCGGGTGGGGCACTGATTGCCGAAAATGGTGCCCTGTGGCTCACCAAAGACCTCAACGGCGATCTCAAAGCCGATACCAAAACACTCATCGACAAAGACTACACGGGTGGCGGACTGCCCGAACACGCCGGCAACGGACTGTGGCGGAGCGTGGACAACTGGTATTACAACGCTAAATCGCGCCTGCGCTACCGCTTGGCGGACGGGGTTTGGCAGCGCGACAGCACCGAAATGCGCGGGCAGTGGGGCATGAGCCACGACGACGAGGGCCGGTTGGTGTACAACTACAACTGGTCGCAGCTACACGCCGATCTGGTGCCGCCCAATTATCTTTCCCGCAATAAACACCACACGCCTACCACGGGTATCGACCACGGGCTGACCATCGACCGGCGCGTTTACCCCATCCGGCCCAACCCGGCCGTCAACCGGGGCTACATACCCGGTACGCTCAGCAAAGAAGGGCGGCTGCTGGAGTTCACGTCGGCCTGTTCGCCACTTGCCTACCGGGGAATGGCCCTGCCCACGGGGTATTCGGGTAATATCTTCGTGTGCGAACCGGCCGGGAACCTCATCAAACGCAATGTAGTCGAGGAGAACGACGGCCTGCTGACGGCGCGTGACCCGCACCCCGGCCGGGAGTTTCTGGCCTCGACTGACGAACGCTTCCGGCCGGTGCATCTGGCAACGGGTCCCGACGGAGCACTTTACGTGGCCGATATGTACCGGGGTATCGTGCAGCACGCGGCCTATGCGACACCCTACCTGAAGGAGCAGATTCTAGCCCGTAAATTGGCGCAGCCCGTCAACCGGGGCCGCATCTGGCGCGTCGTTCCCCAAGATTGGACGGCCCCTAAATCGGCGAAACTATCCCGCGCGTCGTCCGACGAACTAATCCGCGAACTGTCGCACCCGGACGGTTGGCACCGCGACATGGCTCAGCGGCTGCTGATCGAACGAAACGATAAAACCGTCCGTCAGTCGCTAACGAACGTGGCACTAACGGGTGATAATGCTCTGGGCCGGTTCCACGCGCTGTGGACGCTCGACGGACTGAAATTGAATCAACCTGATGTTCTGTTCCAACTGCTGTCGGACCCGGACCCCCTCGTCCGGGCGACCGCCATCCGATTGCTGGAGCCGTTTGCCAAAAAAGACAAATCGGTTCGGGAGAAGCTGGGCCGACAACTACTGGCCGATGCCGGGAAAGCATCCGTCGATCAAAGCATTCAGATGGCACTCTCGGCGCAGGCTCTCGACCCGGCCGTGGCGCAGGAATTACTCGTCGGCATCGTGGAGCGGCACGGTAAATCGCCGTTGATCCGGGACGCCGTGTTGAGCAGCCTTCAGGATGGGGAATTCGCCCTGCTGCAACGGCTGTGGACTGCCCTTAACTGGCAGACGAAGGAGCCAGCCAAAGAAATATTCGTGGAGATGCTGACTACGGCCATTGTCCGCAAACGAAATCCGGCCGAATTAACGGCGTTACTGACCCGGCTCGGCGAGCACCGGAACGCGTTTGACTGGCAGGACAAAGCGGTACTCACTGGCCTGTCGATAGGAGCAGGAAAGGGCAAGCCGGTCAAGCTGGCATCGGCTCCCCAAATACTGACCTCGGCGACGGAGGGCATCGGACCCTCGCAGGCAGCGGCTCTGTCGTCGCTGTTTGACTGGCCGGGCCACACCGTCGGTCAGCGCGTATCGGCCCAAGCGAATCCGTTGAGCGACGACGACCAGAAAATTTTCGCGTCGGGTCGGCAACTGTATCTGAGCACCTGCGCGGGCTGCCACGGCACCGACGGCGCGGGTATGGCCCGGTTTGCTCCGCCCCTCATCGGCTCCGATTGGGTGGTGGGCGATGGTAAACGACTGGCTCTCATTTTGCTGCACGGCATGGAAGGGCCGGTGGCCGTGGCGGGTAAGGTGTATAACAAACCGGAAATTCTGCCCGTTATGCCTGCCCATTCCACCATGGACGATGCCGCGATTACCGCCATCCTGACGTATATCCGCAACGAATGGGGCAATCAGGCCGGTCCGATCAGCAAACGATTAGTGGGCACGACGCGTATCACGTCGCAGGGCCGGGTGATGCCCTGGACGGCTACCGAACTGAACAATTACGTGCGCCAGATCGAGGAGAATGGCGGAAAGTAAGGCTAACGTGTCTTTGGCGCATTACTCAGAACTGTTACAGTGCCCTTGTTACCCACTCGATAATGGACCGACGAACGTTTATCCAGCAGGCATCCGCCGGAGCCGTGGCACTCTCGCTGCCGCCCACACCCGCTGCCGGTCAGCCGCGCATGGGGGTGGTGGTGCATTCCTACGGCAATCGCTGGCAGTCGAAAACGGCCAGTACGACTTACCCCGGCTTTTCATCGGCACTCGATTTGCTGGATCATTGCCACCGGATCGGGGCGGGGGGAGTGCAGGTGGTCGTCAACGGCTGGACCGACGATTTTGCCCGAACCGTGCGCGACCGGCGTGAGAAATTGGGTCTGTATCTCGAAGGGTCCATTGGTCTGCCCAAAAAAGCGGACGACGTTCCGGGTTTCGAGCAAAGTGTTGTCCGGGCGAAAGAAGCCGGGGCGTCCGTGCTGCGGACCGTTTGTTCGGGCGGACGGCGGTACGAAATCCTGCACTCGCCCGAAGCCTTTGACGACATGAAGAAGGCCGCAGTAGCGTCGCTACAGTTAGCCGAACCCGTGCTTCGCAAACATAACGTCCGGCTGGCGGTCGAAAACCACAAGGATTGGCGGGCACCCGAATTGGTCGGTATGATGAAACAGCTTAGCAGCGAGTGGATTGGGGTGACGCTGGATTTTGGCAATAGCATCGCTCTGCTCGAAGACCCAATGGTGGTGGTGCAAACGCTGGCCCCCTACGCTCTCAGCACTCACGTAAAAGACATGGCCGTGGAAGAGTACGCCGACGGATTCCGGCTGTCGGAAGTGCCGCTGGGGAAAGGCATGCTTGATTTGCCCGCGATGGTGGCCCTGTGCCGCAAACATAACCCGGCCATTACGTTCAGCTTAGAAATGATTACCCGTGACCCGCTGGACATACCGTGTTTGAAAGCCGATTATTGGGCCACTTTCGCCGACGTGCCCGGTGCTGAACTCGCCCGCAATCTGCGTCAGGTTCGGGAGCAGAAGTCAGCCACGGCACTGCCGAGGGTTGCCCAACTGAACGCCGAAGACCGGCTGGCAGTGGAAGAGAAAAACATTCTGGATTGCTTAACGTATAGTCGGGCTACGTTAGGGCTTGTCTAACCGCATTAACAGGTTGTCGATAACGCACGAATGACGAACGAATCATTACCGGGAATCAAGCAATTTGACCTCATTGGCCGGGTCGCCATCATCACGGGAGGTTCCAAAGGGTTGGGTCTGGCGATGGCAGCCGGATTGGCGTCGGCGGGTGCCCGCCTGATGCTGGTGAACCGCAACGCCGACGAAGGCAAGCAGGCCGCCGATGAACTGAGCCGCGACTTTGGCGTCGAGACCGTTTCGTTCCCCGCCGACGTCACTGACCCGGCCCAGGCCGAAGCGATGGTCCGGGCGGCTTTGGACGCGTTCGGTCAGATCGACATCCTCATCAACAGCGCGGGTATCAACATCCGGGGGGCTATCGACGAGCTGACACCCGACGACTTTCGGACCGTGATGGAGGTGAACGTCCACGGCACCTGGATATGCTGCCGGGCCGTGACGCCGGTTATGAAGGGGGCAGGCAGCGGCAAAATCATCAATGTAGCCAGCACCCTGGGATTGGTCGGACTGGCAAACCGGACGCCCTACACGGCCAGTAAAGGGGCCGTTGTGCAGATGACCCGCGCCCTGGCCCTCGAACTGGCCCCGTTCAACGTCAACGTCAACGCCATCTGTCCGGGACCGTTCCTGACCGAAATGAACCAGCCCATCGCCGACACCGACGAATCGAAGAAATTCATCGTGGGGGCAACGGCCCTGGGCCGGTGGGGAGAACTGCGGGAGATTCAGGGAGCCGCCATTTTTTTAGCCAGCGATGCGGCCAGCTACATGGTCGGCTCCATGCTCACCGTCGACGGCGGCTGGACGGCGAAGTAAGTCATTAGTTTGTGGGCGTTTACGTTTGGGGTTTGTATCTACAGAGACCCCAAACGTAAACGCCCACAAACCCCAAACTCAAACACTAAAATGCAACAGACAATCAGTCGGGCCAAACCAACGCGGGTTCGCTACGGGATGCTGGCACTCGTGTTCGTCAACGTGGTTATCAACTACTTGGACCGGAGTAATATCTCGGTGGCGGGGGCGGCCCTGACGAAGGACCTCCAACTGTCGCCGGTTCAGTTGGGGTATATCTTTTCGGCCTTTGGCTGGACCTACGCGCTGCTGCAAATTCCCGGCGGGCTGATCGCCGACCGTTTTGCACCCCGTGCTCTCTACGCGTTTTGTTTGATCGCCTGGTCAATCGCGACGCTGGGTCAGGGGTTTGCCCGTGGCTTTGCGTCGCTGTTTGCCCTGCGCTTAGCAACCGGCGCGTTTGAAGCACCGTCGTACCCCATCAATAACCGCATTGTAACGAGTTGGTTTCCCGATAACGAACGGGCGTCGGCCATCGCGATGTACGTGTCGGGGCAGTTCATCGGGCTGGCTTTTCTGACTCCCGTGCTGGCCACGATTCAGTTTTACGCGGGCTGGCAGGGGCTGTTCATCACGACCGGCATCGTTGGGTTGGTGTGGGGCGTTGTCTGGTACTCTTTTTACCGCGACCCGCCGGACCATCCGGGCGTGAACAAGAGCGAATTAGCCTACATCGAGCAGGGGGGAGGCTTGCCGCAGGGTCGTGAGCGTGACGCGACTCAGCCGACGGTGTGGCAATGGGCGAACTTGAAACAGGTATTTTCCAGCCGGACGCTGTGGGGCGTGTACATCGGGCAGTTTGCGGTCAACGCCACGCTCTGGTTTTTTCTGACGTGGTTCCCGACCTATTTGGTGCAGTATCGGGGGCTGGACTTCATCAAATCCGGTTATTTGGCGTCCATTCCGTTTTTGGCCGCGTGTGCGGGCCTGCTGCTGTCCGGCTTCGTGTCTGATCGTTGGGTGAGGCAGGGGAAATCGGTGAGCGTGGCCCGCAAAGCCCCCATCATCGTCGGCCTGCTGCTATCGGTGAGCATCGTCGGAGCTAACTACACCGACGATACGGCGTTGGTCATTTTCTTTATGTCGCTGGCGTTTTTCGGCGCGGGCATGGCCCTGATTTCGTGGGTATTCGTGTCGATTCTATCGCCGAAACACCTGATCGGACTGACCGGCGGAGTGTTCAATTTCATGGGTAACCTAGCGTCGATTGTGGTGCCCATCGTGATCGGATATTTGGCGCAGGGAGGTAATTTCAAACCGGCATTGGTGTTCATCGGGGCGCTGGGCTTCGTCGGGGCCTGTTCCTACGCGTTCATTGTGGGCAAGATCGAACGGGTCGTCACATCATAAGTAAGTGAGCAAACTGAGTTAACCACAGAGCGGTCCGCCGTTGTGGCACAAAGAACACAGAGACGTAATTTGCTGACATTGAGTTGATCAGTTCTTTGCCTTCTCTGTATTCTTTGTGGCTCTGTGGTTAATTAATGTACCTCAATTCTGCGTGACTGCTTAGTATCAATTTCTCCAACTATTCCGCCATGAAAGACTTCGACG
>JAYTAC010000828.1:0-2426 GCA_043737755.1 Spirosoma sp. | reverse complement strand
GTCGTCGCGAATCCGGTTATCCAAACTGCGTTCGCGGGTGCCGGTCGACCGGTCACGGCTGCCGGGACGATTCTCGCTGCGGTTGTTGCGCGGTCCCGGTCGGAATGCCGCATCACCGCCGTCGCGGTCTCCACGCTGCCCCGATCCGCCGTCCCGGTCTTCACGCGGTCCCGGTCCGGCATCCCGGTCGTTACGGGGGGGTGTTCCGGCGTTCCGGTTACTCCGCTGGTTGTCGCTGCGCTGCCCCCGGTTACGCTGGCCATCGCCCTGTGGTGCCGGGTTTCCATTTTGTTCCGTTGATTCCGTTTTGCCCTCCGGCTCGGCCGTGCCATCAGCACCCGGCTCAAGCCGTGACGACTCCCCACCGTTCCGGTCAGTACGTGGTCCCCGGCCTCCGTTGCGTGATCCGTCATTGGGTCGGTCGCCACGCTGCCCGCCTTTATTGCGCCCGTTCTGCTGCCGGTTCTCACGCTGATTCGGGTTCTGCGGGGCCGGTCCGCCGTTGCGGTCGCTGCTTGGAGCTAATCTAAGCGGTCCGTCTCCACGCGGGTCCGTCGCCTGATTATCTGTCGATGGCTGATCGGCGGGGGAGGGTGCGGTGTTATTACTCTCAGACGGTTGCTGGGGCGAGGGGTCAGGGCGTGGTTCGTTCAGTTCGTCGGGTTGGCGTTGTTCCATGTACTTTTGTTAGTTTCGCCGAAAACCTCACCCCCGACCCCTCTCCATTGGGAGAAGGGTGCAGTAACTTTTCGTTTCACCCCTCTCCTAATGGAGAGGGGCCGGGGGTGAGGTTTCCTGACCTGCAAGGTACGAAAACACCCCGGATGTCCCAGAACCCGCCCGCCATTCTCATTGCCGACGAGATGCACCCGTCGCTGTTCAGCCTGCTCCACCAAGCCGGTTTCACGTATGACTACCAGCCCCACTACACGCGGGCCGACCTCATCCGCCACCTCCAACCTTTCGCCGGGTTGATTATCCGCAGCAAAACCACCGTCGATGCCGACCTGCTCAGCCACGCCCCCAACCTACGGTTCATCGGCCGGGCCGGGGCCGGGCTGGACCTGATCGACCTCGACACTGCCAACCGGCTGGGCATCCGGGTGTTTCACGCGGGCGAGGGCAACCGCGACGCCGTGGCCGAGCAGACCGTTGGGATGTTGCTGGCCCTGCTGACCAACCTCCTGCGGGCCGACCGGCAGGTGCGCCAGGGCGTCTGGGATCGGGAAGGAAACCGGGGCTACGAACTGGGCAGCCTGACAGTGGGCATCGTGGGCTACGGCAACAACGGCAGTGCCACTGCCCGCCGACTGAGCGGGTTTGGATGCCGGGTGCTGGCCCACGACAAATTCCTGACCCACTACGGCGATGCCGTCGCGCAGGAAGCCACAATGGAGCAAATCATGGCCGACGCCGACGTGCTGAGTCTGCACGTTCCCCTCACCAACGACACGCGGCTGCTGGTGAACGACGCGCTGATTGAGCGGTTTACCAAACCGTTTTACCTCGTCAACGTGTCGCGGGGCGAGGTCGTGTCGCTGTCGGCGGTGGTGCGCGGGCTGGAGTCGGGCAAGGTGCGCGGGGCGGGTTTAGACGTGCTGGAGAACGAGAAATTAGCCCAACTAACCCCCGATCAGCAAACCACGTTCGATTACCTGCGCCGGTCGGACCGGGTCGTGCTGACGCCCCACATTGCGGGCTGGACCCACGAAAGCTACATCCGAATCAATGAGGTGCTGGTGAGACAGATTATTGAAAAGTTGTAAAAAATTGCAAGTCAGAAAGTCGAAAACGGGGTCTCCCACGCTGTTAAAAATTACTGGCACTGGTGACCTCGGCGTGACGTTTGTAATCATAAACCAACGTTAGCAGACTTTGCTTGAAGGTTCCGCTAATTTTGCTGGCTACCACCGTAACAAACCACGTGAATGACATACTGTCTCTTTACGAAGAGTTTATCCGCCGTAAAAATCGTCGCCCTTTAATTGACGCATACAGTAGTTTTCAGCCCTTTAACGAAGCGATAAGGGCATTTTTCCCGTTTATCGGTCTCCTCAAAAGGCAACTAAAGCCGGGCGACGTTATCCTGAACCTGTGGGGCCGGTCGGGCTGGGCTACCTCGTTGCTGGCCGGGCTGTTTGCCCGCCAGCAGATTCTGACCACCTGGGAGGGCGGCCGCGACGTGCTGGGCCGCAAAAGATACGGGTTCTGGTTTTCCGGCCCCGAATCTCCCGGCAACGTGCAGATTCTGTTTCACGATCTCCGTTAGCCCCTGCCTCTGCCCGATGGCAGTGTGGCGGTGGTCATCGGTATGGACGTACTGCACCGCCACGACCTGTCCGATTTCGTCGGCGAGTTGCTGCGGGTGGTGCGGGCCGACGGGGGTTGCTGTTTCCGCACGTTCACTTAGCCAATGCCGAGCCGAT
>JAYTAC010000827.1:0-6026 GCA_043737755.1 Spirosoma sp. | reverse complement strand
ACGCCCCCGCTAAGCCGTTGGCTGTGTTGGCAATTTCGTAAACGATTCCTTTGAATTTGCGCCCGGCCGTCGTGTACGAGTCGACCTCAATGTCGGCCGTGTCGCCGAGGTTGGCCCGCACAATGTCGTTTTCGTTGACGTTGACGCGCACTTCCATGTTTTGCAGGTTGGCGATGCGCATAATCTCCGTACCGGCCATCTGCGACGTGCCCACGACGCGCTCGCCGAGTTCAACGTTCAGTTTGGAGACCGTTCCGTTGACCGGTGCGTAAATCGTTGTTTTGCGGAGGTTTTCGCTGGCATCGCGCAAGCCCGCCTGCGAACTTTGGATGTTGAACTGAGCCGCCCGGACGTTGGCACGGGACGCTTCAACTTCCTGCTTCGCCACGTTGTAATTGGCTTCGCTGGTTTCAAAATCAGCCGCCGATATCACCTTGTCGACCAACAGCTTACGGTTCCGTTCGTAGTCGGATTTGGCCCGGATCAGCCTTGAATCGGACTGCGACACGGTAGCTTTCGACTGCTCGAACTGCGCCCGGCTCGAGTTGACCGCAGCCTGCGCCCGCGACAGCAGCGACTCGTAGTTGTCGGGCCGGATACGCACTAATAGCTGCCCGGCCTTGACGGGATCACCCTCGTTGACGTACAAACCGATGATTTCACCCGACACGTCGGGGCTTATCTTCACTTCCACCTGCGGCTGCACCCGTCCCGACGCCGTGACCCGCTCCGTAATATCGGTGCGTTTGACGGTGGCAAAGTCCACCTCGGTCGATTTCGGCTTGCCAATCAAACCCGTTTGTTTAGCGGCTACCAGCCCGCCCACGAGCAGCACGACGAGTCCGCTCAGTATCCACCAAATGCGGTTTGACTTCTTTTTCATGATTGTGAGATAACGACTAAGAGGGTGGGTAACGTTAGATGAATGCGAAAATAGGTGCTCACCGGCTCTTTCGCTACTAAAAGCTAAGCGGTTTGTTCTGGTAAAAATCTAAGATTTTAGTTCGGAACACGTAATCGTATTTGGCCTGCACCAAAC
The DNA here is from genome assembly GCA_043737755.1 of Spirosoma sp. Taxonomy (GTDB): domain Bacteria; phylum Bacteroidota; class Bacteroidia; order Cytophagales; family Spirosomataceae; genus Spirosoma. The sequence goes on along the minus strand of JAYTAC010000827.1, from coordinate 4,987 downwards.
TGGCACGGGCGCGGTCCAGATTCGTTTTAGCGATGCTGTAGTCCGTTGCGTTGATGGCTCCGGCATTCAACCGACTTTCGGCCACCTGAAACGCCCGCTCCAGCGAGACCACCTGAACCTGTGTGGCCTTGTAGCGGTTGGCTCCGGCCCGCATGTTAGTGTAGGCCGTTTCGATTTGCTGGCGTAGCGTAAGCCGGGTGTTGAGAGCGGTCAGTTCGGCGTTTTGCTGCTGAATCCGGGCCGTCGTGATCCGATTGCGCGACAAATTCCCCTGAAAGATGGGCACCCGCAGAAACAGCGAAAGCGACTGGTTGAAGTTATTACCAAGCTGATCGAAGTACATAATTCCGTTAAGATCAGTGCCGGGGACGGTCGCAAAGATAGGCTGCGACGTACCATCGGGATTGGTAAAAAAACCCACCGTCTGCTGACTTAACCGACCGTTGGAAACGGCGTTCTTGGCCGCGCTGGAATAAATACTGCTCAGGTTCCCGTTCAGCGACAAGGTAGGGTACAAACCACCTTTTGCCACCTGAACGCCCAGATTGGCGCTCTTGACGCGTAAATCAGCTCCTTTTATCTCGGGCAGGTCCGTTGACGCTATGTCGAAAAGCTGCTGCACATTGGTGTCGTATGGATTCAGACCGGGGTCGGGTACGTTGATTGGTTCCACCTCAAACGCCTGATTAATGGGCACGTTCATGGCCTGAAGCAGGGCTACCTTGGCCAAATCAACCGTGTTCTGCGCGTTCACCATGTCAAGTTCATTGCTGGCTAATGTCGCCCGCAGTTCATACAGCGTTGCTTCGGGAGCCGAGCCGGCGTTGACCAACTTTTGGGTCCGGTCGAGTTGCGCCTGGGTTATCTCAGCCTGCCGCTGCGCCACTGCCAACTGTTCCGTACCCGTGAGCACGTTCAGGTAGTTCTGCGCTATCGTGATCGACACGTTGTTGGTCGTCGCGTCCAATTCCAGCCGTCCGGCCTGTAGCGACAGCTCATTCTGCGCAATCGTATTACGCAGCACCATGCCGTTGTACAGCGTAGCCGACGTGTTTAGCTGATAGCTGCTGGAATTGACCGTCTGCTGGACGAACGCGTTGGACTGGGGGTTGATGCTGCGACCACCGTTCAGGGCCTGATTAACCTGAAAAACGGCAGTGGGCAGTTGATTTAAGCGGGATTGCCGGAGCTGCAAATCGCCGTTGGCAACGGTCAGCTGCCCCTGCCGGATCTGGATGTTGTTTTGCCGGGCAATGTCGATGCACTGCTGTAAGTTCAGGCGGCTGGCACTGACTCCGGTCGACGCACCTGGCGACACGCTGTTCTGCGCGTTTGCCGACACACCCGCCGTCAGCAACAGGGTTGCCATAACCCGAATTTGTTTCCACGCCAATCGCATAGTCGTCATTTTTTGATAGTTCAATGTTACAAAGTTACCTTCGGCCCGGCTACCGTTTTGGGATAAACGGCGCAAACAGAGCATGTTTTTGGTTTATAATTCGGATACGCTACCAGAGTCAGATTTCCGGGTTTCGGTCGATGATCGGGCCTTTCAGTACGGCGACGGCCTGTTCGAGACGATTCGTTACGAGCGGGACCAACTTTGGTTTTTACCCGACCACATGGCCCGGCTGACGGCCGGTATGAGCGCGTTGCATCTTCATTTTTCCGCCGATATTAACGAATCTGCGATCCATCAGTCGGTCATGAATCTGCTGTCTGCCAGTCACCTCACCGGCCAAACCGCCCGCATCAAAATTCAGGTCTGGCGGCAAACCGGCGGGCTTTATACACCAACCACTAATCAGGCCAACCTGCTGATTACGGCCCGACCCGGCCAGCCCTTCGCCATCACCCAACGCGCAGCGGTCGGCATCTGCGAAACCGCCCGGCTGACCTATTCGCCCTATTCAGCATTCAAAACCCTCAGCTCGCTACCATACGTTATGGCGGGCGTCGAAAAAAAAGAACGCGGTCTCGATGACGTTATTTTGCTGGATTCCGACCCTGAAAAACACGTTGCCGAATGCCAGGCGTCGAACCTGTTCTGGTTCGATGAGGGCGTTCTCTACACCCCCGCCGTCGAAACGGGCTGCGTAGATGGCGTGCTGCGGCAACACATTCTGCGCGTAGCCGCGTCCATCGGGCAACCGGTCAACGTTGGCTTTTTCACGTCCCACATGCTGTCATGGGCCGAAGCTGTCTTTTGCGGCAACGTCAACGGCATTCAGTGGATTCGGTCCATCGAGGGCGTTGGCACGTATCCGGCGGGTCACGAACGGGCCGACGCGCTGTTCACCGGACTGCTATAACGGGTTCGAGCCAGCCGTCTTTCAGCCGCACCACCCGCGAACCGTACCCGGCGTTAAGTTCGGAGTGGGTCACCTGCACGATGGTGACGCCGTCTTTTTTGTTCAGTTCGCGAAACAAGTCCATGATGGCAAGAGCCTGATCGGAGTGCAGGTTGCCGGTGGGTTCGTCGGCGAAGATCACGCTCGGCTCAGCCGCCAACGCCCGCGCAATGCCCACCAACTGCTGCTGACCGCCCGATAGCTGCGCGGGAAACAAATCTTTTTTAGCCACGATGTTGAACCGGTCGAGCAGTTCGGCCACGCGGCTTTTGCGCTCCGATCCGCCCGTGCCTTTGTAGAGCAAGGGCGTTTCGATGTTCTCGTAGACGGTCAGTTCGTCGATCAGGTGATAGGCCTGAAACACGAAGCCAATCCGCGTCCGGTGAAGTTCGGTGCGTCGTTTTTCGGTCAATTTCTGAACGGGTTGCCCGTCAAACAAATACTCGCCTTCGGAGGGTTCTTCGAGCAAACCCAGGATGTGCAGCAGCGTGGATTTGCCCGACCCCGATGGCCCCATGATGGACACGAACTCGCCCTGGGCAATGTCGAGGTCGATGTTGCGCAGGACGTAGGACCGGCCAAACCCGGCGGGGTAATGCTTCGATACGGTACGAAGTTGAATCATAATTGGTTAGTTTTGACAGGTTATCATTTTCACGTTTAATCGCTCCTTCGTATGTACACCCCCGGCACCAGCGACGACTTACTCTTTCGGGATGACATGGCCGTATATGGACCAAAAGATCATCAACGCATTATATCCAAGCTTAACACCAGACTTGGGGCACGCTACTACGATACCAAAACCATTCGACTCGAACCATTACCCGAAACGATGCTCAACGAAGCGCAGGCCAGCCCCACGCCTGACGTAATTTTGTTCGACAATGACGCGCTGACCACGCCAATCATCATTGAGATTTGTCATACGGTTGGTCTTAAAAAAGATATCAACAAGGTAATTCGGCTTATCAACGAGGATGAATACGGCATTTTGGAAGGTTTTGTATACGATTACAAGACAGGCCAGTGGCTGCGCTATCGGAAAGGCGATGCGGGGCTGATGACCGAAACCTCCTTCTCCAACGTGCTCAACCTCGACCTCAACCTCATGCTGTTATAGTCTATCAAGTGCCGTGCCACCTTTCGCTTTTAGCTGTCTATCAGTAGTTTATCCAAAATAGTGCTTCCTCATAATGTCCGATAGCGGACACTGACCGACCAAAACCGGACACTTTTGGCTAATCGGTGCAACGTTGTCGTCCGTTTGCGCATCTTATTCCCAAACCATCGACCCCTTTCGCCATGAAAACGCTCGCTATTCTGTTAATTCTGTTCACTGCAATTGTGACTACAACCGACCGAAACTGGAAAAAAGACCGTGCCGTTTCGGGCTTCCAGGGCCTGAGCGTCAGCAGTGGCATCGACGTGTACCTGACGCAGGGCAGTTCCGAAAAACTGGCGTTCGACGTGAAAGGCGTTGATGAAGAGGATGTCAGGAGCGAAGTTCGCAACGGCGTTCTGAAACTCTACATCGACCGCAAAGGCATGAACTGGAACTGGGGCCGTAACACCTATGTGAAAGCGTACCTGACGTTCCGGCAGTTGCGCACCATTCAGGCGGGGGGTGGCTCCGACGTGGTTGGGCAGGGGCGGCTTTCATTCAACGACTTAAACGTTGAAGCGGGGGGCGGCTCCGACATCACGCTGACGCTCAAAGCCAATGAACTCAACGCATCGGCATTGGGCGGGGCGGATATGAAATTAGACGGTTCAGCCCGGATACTCAACGCCGAAAGCTCCGGCGGGTCCGACCTCGACGCCCGCAAACTGACCGTGGACGTGTGCAACGCCAGTTCGTCGGGCGGCTCCGACGTGTACGTCAATGCCACCCGCGAACTGAGCATGAAAGCGTCGGGCGGATCGGACATTTACTACTACGGTCCGGCCAAAGTACTCGCCAAAAGTGAATCGGGCGGCTCGGATATCATGCACAAGAATTAGTAGTTTGTGGTTTGTCGTTCGTAGTTTGTCGCTCAATAACCACGAACGACAAATTCCGGCGGGGAACCGTACAAACTCACCATGACACCTACCATCGGCATCCTCGGCGGGGGACAGCTTGGCCTCATGCTCCTGCAAGCGGCCATCGACTGGAATCTCCGCGTTCATATTCTCGACCCCGATTCAGAAGCCCCCTGCCGAACACTTTGCACCCAATTCACGCAAGGCTCACTCACCGATTACGACACCGTGTACCAGTTCGGGCAGGGCGTCGACGTGCTGACCATCGAAATTGAGCGGGTCAATGTCGACGCGCTTGAAGCCCTCGAACGCGATGGGAAACGCGTTTTTCCGCAGCCATCCGTCATTCGGGTCATTCAGGACAAGCGATTGCAAAAACAGTTCTTCCGCGATCACGACCTGCCCACCGCCGACTTCGTACTGACCGAAACCCGCGCCGACGTCGCGCTGCTGGAAATCCACGAACCTGATTTTTTTCCCGCCTTTCACAAGCTCGGCCGCGACGGATACGATGGCCGGGGCGTTCGGCGCATCAGTTCCGTGGCCGACGTTGGCAAAGCCTTCGACGCGCCGGGCGTTCTGGAACGTGCCGTTGATTTTGCGAAAGAATT
>JAYTAC010000826.1:0-2432 GCA_043737755.1 Spirosoma sp. | reverse complement strand
AAGCAAATTCTGAAAAATTAATATATTATTAAACTATATCTATAAATTTTTGCCTAAACTGTCAGGTTATTACACCAAATGAGCAGCTTGAAGGCAGGTATGTCCGTTGATAAACTGTCTGCGGTAAATACAAGGCAGCAACGCTGTAGCAGGCCAGCAACTGAACTCAGGCCACCGAAACAATGCCGACGGTATGAGCAGTAGCACTCCACAAAATAGCTTTCCGAATAGTCTCCGGGGTAAGACTGCGCTTATCACCGGTGGAACAAGCGGCATTGGGCGGCAGGTGGCATTGACTTTAGCCGCACGGGGGGCTGCGGTCACTATCGTTGGGCGTGATGCGGCCAAAGCTCAGGCAATTCGCCAGCAGACTACCGGAGATATTGCATTCCGGCAGGCCGATTTGTCGCAGATGGCGCAGGTTCGGCAGATTGCCGGGCAATTTACTGAAGACCACAACCAACTCGACTATCTGATCCATTCGGCGGGCGTTCACCAAAACGACCGCTCACTAACGCCCGATGGCATCGAGTACAATTTTGCCGCTAACTACCTCAATAAATTTCTGCTGACCAACCTGCTCCTGCCCGCGCTGACCCGGAGCGCACCCGCTCGAATTGTCGTTGTGGGCAGTCCGTATGTGTTTGATCCGGCGCGTTTTCTGCGATTTGGAGGTATTCAAAATGCCCGCCCGCCCTATCCGCTCCGGTCATTGGTCAAATCGGGTATGGCCGTCAGCGTCTGGGCCGTCGAGGTGGCCCGGCGGCTGGCGGGCAGTGGCGTCACGATTAATACGGTCGTGCCGGGCGTTGTTCGGACCGACATCCTGCGCAACGACCCCTGGCCCGTTCGGTTGATGGATCGGTTGCTGCGGCCGTTCGTGAGTCTGTCCGTCGAGCAGGGCAGTACCGGCCCGCTGTATTTGGCAACCGCCGGGGAAGCCGCTAACCTGAACGGGCAATTTTACGAGAATCAGCGTCAGGGACCACCCAGGCCCATCCGGGTGCCCGGCGGAACATACGACCCCGAACTGGCTCTTCGCTTGTGGACATTCAGTGATGAATTGACCCGGCAAAAGTCCGGGCCGGTACCCAACAACCCTTAATTCCCAACTATGCGTTATGCGTTTGTCCGGCAATTGCTGGAATTGGCCGAATCATTTGAGGAACAGCAGCGTGAGGGTGCGTTGCTGGAAATACCGGATTTTGCGGCCTGGCTCGCTACCAAAACCATGACCAAACCAGTTCCGGCCAGTATGCCGGAGGTCAATTTGCCCGCCGGACGGGCATTTACGGGAATGCAAATCAGCCGCCTGCTGGCAATTTGCTTTCGACATGCCCGGCACTACGCCCGTCAGGGCATTGCCAACACGACGCTGGTAACGATGGATGATTTCATTTACTTGGCGGAACTGCGGGAATCGGGTCCAATGACGAAAACTGCGCTCATCGAACGGAATGTGCATGAAAAACCAACGGGCATGGAAATCATAAACCGGTTGGTCAGACAGGGGCTGGTGGACCAGTATCCCAATCCCGATGACCGGCGGAGTAAAAAGCTGCGGCTCACCGATGGGGGACTCAATCTTCTGGGCGAATTAGTGGGACGTATGCACGGCGTGGCCGAATCCGTCACTGCCGATTTGACCGATGCGGAGTTACTGGCGTTGTTGCATCTGCTCAACAAATTGCATACGTTTCATTATGCCATTCTGTACGAATCACCGGACAAGGTCAGTTCAGACGACGCCTTATCACAGTAATCAGGTTTATGAAGCCGTGTTAGAAATACATGACGCAAAATTCAAATTTCACAACCGCTTATCGTTGTTTAACCGGGTCTTGTATAAAATCTGATGATCGTTTATTGTATTCAAGCCTACTTTTGGCGTATCATCGGTTTATCAACTGTGCTGTTGATTAGCTATTTACAACTTCATCTATGAACTACATTGTGCAAGTTTGGCTGCTGAGTTTTGCGCTGCTGGCTACTGCCCCGGTCGTCCGGGCGCAGGCCGATCAAAACGCAGCCCAGCGTCCCGCAACTCAGGCCAATTATACCATCAGCGGCTACATTAAAGATGCCGCCAACGGCGAAGGACTCATCGGCGTGTCGGTTTACGTGAAAGAAGCCGGTACCGGGGCCGTCACCAATAACTACGGTTTCTACGCCGTGCCCGTGCCGCCCGGCACCTACAACCTCGTGATCTCATACGTGGGCTATGAAAAGCAAACGAGAACGGTTGAAATTGCCGACCGAAACGTGCGGCTCGACCTCGAATTGAAAGAAGAAGGCAGGCAGCTAAACGAAGTCGTCGTGTCCACCAAGCGCGAGGACGACAACGTCAAAAACATCGAAATGAGCGTTAACCGCATCGACGTCAAAACGCTCCAGCGGATTCCGGCTCTGCTCGGCGAAGTGGACGTGGTGCG
>JAYTAC010000825.1:0-2437 GCA_043737755.1 Spirosoma sp. | reverse complement strand
TGAGTTGTTCGCGGGCCTGATCGGCCGAGAGACCCGCAATTTTCTCGAGTTGCGAGAGCTGATCGGCCAGCATATTGTCGGCTTCCTGCTGCCGACGGTCAACGTCTTCTTTACGTTTGGTGAGCGCGTCAATCTGCTGGGTAAGCCCGTTTTTCTGCTGCCCGATTTCGTTTTTTAGCTGGTTCAGTTCCGTTTCCCGGACCTTTTGCTGATCGGCCTGTTGATTGAGTTGCTGCTCGCGCTGCTTGATTTTGCCTTCGTTCTGGAGGAGCAGATTCCGTTTTTGACTGGTTGTTTCTTCAAACTCCGTTTTCAATTTCAGGTACTTCTCTTTGGCTTCCAGCACCCGGTCTTTTTTGAGCGTCTCGGCCTGAGACTCCGCATTTTTCAGAATCATGGCGGCTTTTTCTTCCGCTTCCTGCTCGTGTTTTGCACGAGCGCCCGCCATCATCTGGCGGCCAATCAGTATGCCAATGCCGCTCCCAATGAGAGTAGCTAAAATAAGTGACCAAACTGGAATGTCCATTGGACTGTATCGTTTAGGTTGAACAAAATGAATCATCAACCTGCCGCGATACGAGTGCCCGAAAACGCCAACTCGGGGAAATGTGGGGTGAGCGCCCCGCCGTTTGTTTATGTCGTACTGACCGGCGTGACGACCTGGTCTAACTGAGTTATTTTGTCAAATACCATTTGTTGCAATCGCTGGATCTGCTGGTCTCCTCTAAGCTTCGTAACTAAGCAATTGAAGGCAACTCTGGCCAAGGCTTCCTGCGTATCGCTGGTACCTAAGCCCCTATACTGATCGTATTCTTCCTGGATCAGCTTTACGGCTTCGCGCACGATGGCTTCCGATTCCGGTTCCACAAACAACTTGTAGTGCCGGTCAGCAATCTTCACGCGAATAGGCAGTTCTTCCATTACTACGGTCGGCTCGGGCGGGGTTTTACTCCCGGAGCCTGTTTTGGTTTATGACAAACTACTCAAATAAGCAATACACCGTTCCAATTCCCGGATGTACTCGTCGAGTTGTTGTTTTAATTCGGTTGTCGTATCTGTACCGGACAGATTGTTACTTACAATTTTACCGAAATCTTTTGACTTTGCCGCGATTTTTTCTGAATCGCTCAACTTTTTCTGTAACTGTTTTATTCCCGTTTCTTGTTCCCTGTTCTTTTTTAGCAGTTCCCTATTTACGTTCTGTAACTCTGTAACACGTTCCCTGTCAGTGTCGTAGGCAATTTTCATTACCTCAACGCTGCGCCTGAGTTTTTGAAAGGCCGTAAAAATTTGTTCTTCGTCAATCACGGGCACGGGTGTTTTTGTCGGCATTGAACAATCGCTGATAAAAGCCGATTTAATCGTGGTTTGTTACACGAATGAAAATAAGCACGGACTATTTTCGGATCACGGCTCCCAATTCGCGCTCCAATGCGTCCATCAATCGCTGCATCGTTTTGTCGATGATTGCATCAGTCAGCGTTTGAGTCGGGTCCTGCAACGTGAAACTTACCGAATATGATTTCCGGCCACTTTCCAGCGACTCGCCTTCATACACGTCGAAGGCGTTGACGGAACGTAGCAGTTTTCGCTCCGTCCGATAAGCCAGCCGACTGATTTGCTCAAACGTGACGCCCCCGTCCAGCACCACCGACAGGTCGCGCCGGACGTCGGGGAAACGGGATACTTCGGTGTAGCGAATGCTGCCGCCCGCTGACTTCATCAGCGCAGCCCAGTCGAACTCGGCGTAGAACACCGGCTGCTTCAGATCAACTAACTTCGTAAGGGTTGATCTCACGAGTCCCAGACTCACTACTGGTTTCTTGTTGACTAAGTACGTCAGACCATATTGGAACAGATTCGGGTCGGCGGGTTGGGTGTCGAATGAGCTGATGCGAAACAGGTTCAGTACCCGCCGAACGGCCGTTGCCAGATCGTGGTAGGCCGTCGGCTGTCCCTTCTGCCGCCAGCTTTCGGCCTGTTGGTTGCCCGACATGGCCACGCTCAGCCGCGCCCGCTCCACGTAGTTGGTGGTGCCGTTCTCGCCCGCTGCCTGGTGGTAGACTTTGCCGAATTCGAACAGTTTAAGGTCTTTCTGCCGCCGGTTGAGGTTGTAAACGAGCGTTTCCAAACTGGAAAACAGCAGCGTCTGCCGCATCACCGACAGTTCGTCGCTGAGGGGGTTGAGCAGCGTCACGTCGGCATGGGGCAGGCTCGGCCGGATGGCGTCGTGGTAGGCCGGGCAGGTGAGCGAAAGCGTCAGAATCTCGTTGAAACCGGTGGCCGCCATCAACTGCCCCACGCGGCTCTGCCACTGGTCGGGGTCAACTTTCGGAAATCCCGACAGCGATTCGGCCGCGAGATTGGCCGAGAGCGGGATATTGTCTAAGCCATAAATGCGCAGAATCTCCTCGATCACGTCGGCTTCGCGCGTCAC
>JAYTAC010000824.1:0-6050 GCA_043737755.1 Spirosoma sp. | reverse complement strand
TAGCAACTCGGTACGAAAAGACTGCTACCAGTTTTGCCGGATTTGTTTATTTGGCTTCGGCCATGATTTTACTGCACTAACTGTCCACACGCTCTAATGTCGGACAAGGACGAGAAATATACGCTGCCCGCCAAAATGGAGAAATACCTTCAGAATGGCGTTCGGTTGGGGTGGGCGATTGATCCGTTCAAGCAGCAAACAACCCTGTACCGCCCGGACGCCGAACCGGAAATCAAGCCGTTCACCGACGTGCTTTCCGGCGAGGACGTGTTGCCGGGCTTTGAACTTTGCCTGAGCGATCTCCTCTGATTGGCATCAGACCCATTGAATCAGCAACGCCCGGCCACTTCAGACCGGGCGTTGTTGTTGGTTTTGACGGAAAGATTTTTGTAAACCGCAAACGATTTCTACATTTAACTTTATTTAGTTTATCACTACTATCCATGCGCTCCTCGTCGCTGCTCTCGCTGTTGCTGCTATTGCCTCTGCTCTGCCCGGCGCAGCAGACGGCAATCGATACGCTGCACTGGAGCGCGACCCGTCGGCTGCAACTGTCTGACTTTCACGCGCCCAACCAACCGGGCCTGGGCGGCTCCGAGTTTTATTACCAGATCGGCTACGACGCACGCCCAACGATTTTCAGTGGCAACCCACCCGCTATCGACGCCTATTGTTTGATGTTTCGGAACTTGTCGCGGGTATCGGAAACGGCCCGGAACGAGCGCACGTTGGCCTACAATCAGGTGCTGTTCGATCTGGTCGAGATTTATGCCCGGCAGATGAAAGCCAAACTCATTGCCCTCAAAGCCGACCGCCGGTTTAAGCAGGAAGCCAAGCAAATCGAATACCTCACCAATGCCGAACTCGGTGCCGAAGTAAACCAGTTTCGGGCCGAGACGGGCGGGGGCGACGACCTCGGCGTGCTGCAACGCTGGCAACGGCAGGTGATTCAGCGGCTCTACGACGTGCCGGACTTAGTGACGACATTCCGGCCCGCCAAAGTGGGTCTGGGTATCCACCTTGGTGGGAGTATGCTCGTGCCAACGGGTAGCCTGATTCAGACTCTACCTACGCAAACAGGACGTTTGTCAGGTTTGGACGTGTCCATTGGCCGAACCACAGTCCTGCTACACGCAAGTCAGCATAATGCGATCCTGCGCAACGGATTCATTGACCGTAATCAGGAATGGATGGGCGGTATGTGCGTTCGGATTACACTGCTCGACATTGGGTTTGGCCGTACCGTTTATGAGGGTGCCCGCACCCGGTTGCTGCCTTTTGTGGGCTACCGGCTGCTCGATCTGTCGCCCCGCGACCGCAGTGACGAACGCTACAACGGGTTTTCGCTGACCGTCCACACGCCCACGGCCGGTCTCATCTGGGATGTTAAGTTTGGCACTAATACCGGCCGGCCCGACCGCGTAGCCGATCATTTCTGGTTTGTGCGGACCAAACTTTCCGTCAGTCCCGTTCTGTCCCCCAAACCAGTGTCGGGCGGCCTGATTAATGTTCAAATCAGCGTCGGTGGATTCGGGCGACCCCGAAAAGTAAATTACCAGCCCGAACGAACAGCCATTCCGCTGCCGGGGAATGTGATTTAGCAGGAAACCCTGCTAAATCACATTCCCTACCTTTGTACTACCATGAAAAAGTTTTTTCTGCTGCTGGCCTTTGTTGGGCTGGCATCCTGCAATCCCGGTTATCACCTCACCAACCGGACAGCTAATCGCATTGGTATCGACTCGGTGACGGCCCCGGCTGATAGCAGCGTCGTTCGTTTTCTGACCCCGTATCGGCAGGAGATGGACAAAACAATGAACGAGGTGCTAACCCGCTCAACGGGGCGCATCGAAAAAGGCCAGCCCGATGGTCCGCTCAATAACCTGCTCACCGATGCGCTCCTGCAACAGGCCACCGGGCGCTACGGTAAGCCCATCGACTGTTCGCACCTCAACTTCGGCGGCATCCGTAACAACCTGCCGCAGGGAGACATCACGACCGGCTCCGTCTTTGAAGTTATGCCCTTCGACAATCAGTTGGTGGTGATGACCGTTACCGGTGATGTACTCCGGCAGATGCTCGATCATTTTGCCATCGGTAATAAGCTGGTTATCGGCGGGTTGCGGGCAAAAATTCGCGACGGTAAAACAGGGTCAGTGACGTTTACGAACGGCCGGACGCTGCGTCCCAATGAAACGTATACCATTGCCATGAGCGACTACATCGCTGACGGGGGCGACAGTGCCGGTTTTCTGAAGAACCCCGTCCGACGCGAAAACCTCAATTACCTCATCCGCGACGCCCTGATCGATTATTTCCGGCAGCAGGGCAAATCCGGCCAACCCATTAACCCCGCTTCCGATGGACGCATCAGCCTCGAATAGACGCCAGTTTCTCAAACTTTTCGGTACGGCCGCCGTCATCGGTTCGGTTGCGCCCGAAGCCTTCGCGGTCAGGAAAGTTTCCACGCTGACTATTCTGCATACCAACGACGTTCACAGCCGATTGGACCCGTTTCCGATGGATGGCAGCCGCAACGCGGGCCGGGGTGGGGTAGCCCGGCGGGCCACGCTCGTCCGGCAGATTCGGCAGGAACAGAAAAATGTGCTGCTGTTCGACGCGGGCGACATATTTCAGGGAACGCCGTACTTCAACCTCTACAAGGGTGAACCTGAAATCTTAGCCATGAATCAACTCGGCTACGACGCCGGGACCATCGGCAACCACGACTTCGACGGGGGCATCGACAACATGGTCACGCAGTTTGGCAAAGCAACGTTTCCCCTGCTGATTGCCAATTATGACTTCGGGAATACGGTGCTCGACGGCCGGACGACGCCCTACAAAGTGTTCGTCAAGGATGGTATTCGGGTGGGCGTGTTCGGTCTCGGCATCCGACCGGACGGACTGATTCCGAAGGATGCTTATCGGGAGATGAAATACCTCGACCCCGTCGAAATCGGCAATGATATGGCGGCTCAGCTGCGCCGTGAGCAGAAATGCGATTACGTCATCTGCTTGTCGCACCTCGGTTTCAAGTACGACGGGTCGAACGTATCCGATGCTGTGCTGGCCGCCAAAACACGCTACATCGACGGCATCATCGGCGGGCATACGCACACGTTCTTAGACGCCCCGGTCACGGTCAGCAACGCCGACGGGCAACCCGTCTGGATCAATCAGGTGGGTTTTGCCGGTATCAATCTCGGACGAATCGACCTGACGTTCGAGCGCGGCAGGGCATCGGTAGCGGGGCAATCGGTGGCCGTGAATGCCTGACAAACGGGAGAATTTAGAGCAAAGCACCTATCTTTAGCTATCGGTAAACACCCAAAGCGATGTCACAACTCGAAGAAATTAAACATCGGTTCCACGACCTGATTGATCAAGTAGACGATGAGAAGGCGTTGAGCCACTATTTTGAAATCGTTACTTCCGAAATAAAGGGAGATGCTACTGACTTCTGGGACGATATTATCCCTGAAGAGCAGACCGAGATTTTGGAAGCATACGAGGACAGTAAAGACCCCAAAAACTGGATAACTCATGAAGAGGTAAAGCATAAATACGAAAAATGGCTCAGCAAATAATATGGACGAAGCGGGCCGATAGCACCTTGTACAAACAAGTCAGCTATTTAGCTGAACACTGGTCGGAGCGGGTCGTTACCGAATTTGTTGACAAAGTTTATCACACCACAAATTTGCTGACCGATTTTCCAGAAATGGGGAAAGTTATTGACGCAAAGAAGGGTATCCGAAGCGTACTGATCAACCCACACGTTCGCTTGTCATACCGTATTGACGATGATAAGGTTGTGCTCATCCGGTTTACCGACACACGCCAGAACCCAACGTAATAGAACCTCAAACAGCTCGTATGAAATTTGGCGTTGTTGTATTCCCTGGCTCAAACTGCGATCAGGACGCGGTGGACGCCCTTACCCTGATGAATCAGGAAGTCGTTAAACTCTGGCACAAGGACCACGACCTGCAGGGGTGCGATTTTATTATTCTGCCCGGCGGATTTTCCTACGGCGATTACCTGCGCACAGGGGCCGTAGCCCGGTTTTCGCCCATCATGAACGAGGTGATTGCTCACGCCAACCGGGGCGGCTACCTGATGGGCATTTGCAATGGGTTTCAGGTGCTGGCCGAAGCGAGGCTCGTGCCGGGAGTGTTGCTGCGGAATGCCAACCAGCAGTACATCTGCAAAAACATTTACCTGACGCCCCAGTCGCCCGATGCGCTGCTGACGGCTGGCTTGGATCGAACAGCTAATTCAGGCCGGGCCTACAAAATTCCGATGGCGCACGGCGAAGGCCGTTATTTCGCCGATGCCGACACGCTGAAGTCGCTCAACGACAACGGGCAGGTGCTGTTCCGGTACTGCGATGAAACGGGGTCCATCACCGACGCGGCCAACCCCAACGGCAGTCTGGAGAACATTGCGGGCGTGACGAACCGGGACAAAAACGTGTTTGGCATGATGCCCCATCCCGAACGAGCCGCCGACCCCGCCCTTGGCAACACCGACGGGCGGCTGATTCTCGACCAGATTCTAAAGGCGGTGCTGGTGTAAAGACTTACTTACCCGACGAGACCGAACACAAGTCATCTTTTAATAAAAAAAGGCCCCCCGAACGTTCGGGGTGGGCCTTTTTAATGAGGTAACAGGGTCAAAAACGTTACGCTTGCGCTTCTTCCAGCACCGGGTAGTCGATGAAGCCCTGCTCGAAACCGTTCGGGCCGGGGGCGTAGAACGTGGCGGGGTCCGGCTGGGCTAATTCAGCACCGGTTTTCAGCCGCTCCACCAAATCGGGGTTGGCAATGAACGGACGACCAAATGCGACCAGATCGGCCAGCCCGCTTTCTACGGCAGCTTTTGCGCGGGTCGCATCGTAGCCACCACTCAGAATCAGTGTTCCTTTGAACCGCTCGCGAATGCCGTTTACGACCGACACCGGCACAACCGGCGCACCCATCCCCGCGTGATCGACCAAGTGCAGGTACACTAATCCAATCGTGTGCAGTTGTTCGGCTACGTGATTGTACAGCGTTTCAATGCCGTCGTAGTTTGGTAAATCGCCACTGACGCCGTAGGGAGACAACCGAATCCCGACTTTGTCGGCACCGATAGCGTCGGCTGCGCCCTGTGCCACTTCGAGCAGAAACCGGCTGCGGTTTTCGTCGCTGCCGCCGTATTCGTCGCTGCGCTGATTGGCGGCCGGGTGCAAGAACTCTTCGATCAGGTAACCGTTGGCTCCGTGCAGTTCGACACCGTCGAAACCGGCTTCAACGGCGTTCTTGGCCGCCTGCACAAACTCCTGAACCGTTTGCTTCACTTCGTCCGTCGTCAGTTCGCGGGGCATCGGCTGGGGCTGCATTCCCTGCGTATCGGTCCACATGTCGCCTTTGGCGATGATGGCCGAGGGCGCAACCATACCGGCACCGTCGGGCAGGTTATCGGGGTGCGACATCCGGCCGGTGTGCATCAGTTGCAGAAAAATTTTACCGCCTTTTTGGTGAACGGCGTCCGTCACGAGTTTCCAGCCTGCGATCTGCTCGGGGCTATACATCCCCGGAATTCGGGCGTAGCCGAGACCATTGGGTGAAGGCGAGGTGCCTTCGGTGATAATCAGACCGGCTGTGGCGCGTTGGGCGTAGTAGGTAGCTACGATGTCGCCGACGGCATTCTGGCTGAGGGCGCGGCTCCGGGTCATGGGGGCCATGACGATGCGGTTCCGAAGCGTCAGGTTGCCAAGTTTTGTTTCCTCGAAGAGTTTGTGTGCCATGAAATCAGGCCGTTCTTAGCGGCTTACGGGGTTGAATACAGGGGCGGAACACATCGAATCATTTAAAAGTTTGAATGTATTTGGATAAAAAAAGTCAGATGAGATTCTCCAGAAAGCCCGACAACTGCTGAAGAGACGCTTTGTTGAGCGTCAGGTTCAGGTTCCGGCCTTCTTTTTGGGCATTGACCAATCCGCTGTCGGTCAGCAGTTTAACGTGGTGCGACACGCAGGGCTGCGACAGACCCGTCAGTTCCTG
>JAYTAC010000823.1:0-2441 GCA_043737755.1 Spirosoma sp. | reverse complement strand
GGTCGCAGTCGTTGGCAAAGGCTTTGTCGTTCATAAACCGGGCCATCTGCGCACCGGCTTTGAGTGCCCCCAGGTACCAGAGCTGCATCTGCGGGTTGGGGCCGGTATAATCCACATCCATCGTGTTGTGCTGCACCCCCTCCATCACCCCGTTACGGTCGCCATCCCAGCCGCCTTTGAGCCAACTATAGGCCAGTGCCCGACGTACCTGCGGCCAGTGCTTTCGCAAAAAAACGGCATCGCCGGATAGTTGCCAGTCACGGTAGAACTTCATGATGGTGCCCATCTGCCCGTCGGCGGCTGCGTTGCCGTAGGTGGTGCCTTTGCTCAGGGGCAGGTTCACCCGGAAGCTCATCAGCCCCATAGAATCGGTGGCGTAGGCAAACTCCACGTCGCGCATGGTGCGGGCCAGATCGCCGAAGAGAAACGCGGTCGTCTGTTCGTAATTCCAGACGTGGGTGCAGGACCCCTGGCACGAACCCGTTCGATCCATGATGCCCTCCCAGCCCATCATATGCCCGTCTTCGATGCGGAAAGCCGTTTGTGAACGGAGCGTACTGACGTTGAAGAGCGCGGCTTCCTTCACCTCATGGGGATAAGGATTAGCCAGAAACGCCCGCACAAATTGGCTCGTCCGGGCTTCGAGATCGGGCAGCTTCGGCAGGGTTTGTTCAGCTACCGCCCACGCATCGGCGTAGCGGGTAGTGTAGTAGTTGCCTACCCGGTCGGGGCTGTCTACCAGCGTCCAGTTGCGCCACGCCCGGCGGTTGGGAAAGTGCCAGGTGAGCACAAACGTGAACACCTGCGTTTGCCCGGCCCCGATGGTTTTTTGCACCGCCAGCGAAGCCAGCGGGTCGTCGTCGGCAGCTATTTTTTTCTCGGTAAGCTGCCCGTCGACACTGAAATCGTCCCACAGATCGAGCAGGCCGTTCTCCCAGGCGTTGCCCACCGATGACGTGCGGTAGCTTACTCCGGCGGCTTCCCCAGTCACGAGAGCCATCGTTCCCCAGGCCGGGTCGAGTTTGGGTACGCTGTCGGAGCTAAACGCAATGCCCCGCAGCCCCGCCCCCTGCCGAAAGGTATTGCGGTTGTGATTGGCCCCCTGCGGGACCATATCTCCTTTCCAGTCGGCGGTTGTTTTGCTGCCGTCGCGACCGATGAAATTGCGGATGTTGCCGCTGACTGATACCGCCAGCGGGCCGCCCGTGGTGTTGGTCACTTCATAACTCAGCACTGCCATCGGGATGCTGCTGGCGTCGATGTCGCCCGGAATGAGCGGATTAAAGCCTTTGATGCGTACCCGGACGGGCATGGTCGAATCGCTCAGGTTCACTTGCCCGAAGGGGTAAGCCGCGTCGAAGGTAGCGTGGGCGAAGCGGGGCAGGCCGTGGTGATCCACCGGGCGACCTTCCATGTGTTGGTACTCATGGGCTTCGAGCGGCCCCAGCAATGCTTTGGTGTAGGTGTTACCAGCCACATCGCGGGTAAAGAGGGCGAAAAACGGGGCGGTATTGCCGGGTGTAACGGTGCTGTAGCCTTTGCCCGCCTGATTCATAATCTCCCAGTCCTGCAACTGCCCCCGCCCGCCGAGCGAGACCGTCCCCGTACCGATGCCCCCCAGCGGCAGGGCAATTTTGGCGACGTGCTGCCGGTCGTAGCGGGTTAAAACAGGCCAGTCGGCGGGTTGCCAGACTGGTGTTTGGGCCAGCAGCGAAGGCGATAAAACAAGCAGGTTCAGTAGACAAAGCAGCTTTCGAAATACCTTGTTCATTAGTATAAATATTAAAATAATGTACTGTTTATCAGTGAGTTGCCTGCATGGTATTCCGCAGCGTTTTCTCGGACTCCGCGTTCCAGTAAGCGCAGTCGAGCTGCAAAAAAACGGTCGAGTACGGAATGGTCGATGTTGTTTTGAGGATTAGCACCCCAAAGGTTTTGGAAGCCTCGTCGAGCCGTCCGAATACTGAATCGTGGGGCATGGTCTGCACCGCCATTCCTGCCAGCAGGGGCTGCCGTTGCTGCCGGTAGGTAGTCAGGCCGGGCAGGGCCGCAGGCAGGAAGTCGAACTCCCGATCCTGGTAGATGACGGGGGTTACGTGCCGACTCGCCTTCAGCCGCGTCAGCACCTCGGTCAGCACCGCCGACTGATCACTACCCGTGTCGAGGGTCTGAATGCCGGGCGCGTTTTGCAGCGGGTAGGCGGCATCGGCAATGACGATCCAGTTGCGATGGCCCATCAAAGTTAATTGCTGGCCGAATGCCCGTTTCCAGTCGGCTGACGCTGGCGTTTCGGTGGGTTTGGTTGGCTCCCGGCAGGTCAGCAACGAAGTGCCGAGCAGGAGCAGCAGTGGGACTCGTACCCTCATAAATTTCTCAATAGCCAATTAGATATAGTTTACGCGCTGGCCAGCACCTGCGTTTTGCCGCCCGCTCACCCCACA
>JAYTAC010000822.1:0-2442 GCA_043737755.1 Spirosoma sp. | reverse complement strand
TTCGACATCGTACGGAAAGCCGGACTATCAATGACCTGTTTGGCTATCTCTTTGTAGAAGCCATCTACAGAATCAATGGACTGGGTAATTGCGTACACGTACTGCTGGTCTGCTTCGGAATTATCTCGAAGAAAATGCATAATGGACGTTTTGCCCACTCGCCGGGGTGCTGACAGATAGACCCCACTGCCATTACGGATAGCGCGACGTAGCTTACTGACCACCTGCGGCCGTTCGAAGAAATCGCTTCCTGATACAGCCTGCCCAATAATATTTCACATTTGACAATGAATATTTTGTCAAATGTGATGACAATAATAATATTGTCAAAATGAGCTACGCCTGTCTACAGGCTGAATAAATCACTTTTGTATCTTTAGGTCGATATAACAGAAAGTTATGAACATCAACGGCGACACCCGGAAGGTAAATACGTATGACGCTATCGTGATTGGCTCCGGTATCAGTGGGGGCTATGCGGCCAAGGAACTGTGTGAGAAAGGACTGAAGACGCTCGTGCTGGAGCGCGGGCGCGATGTGCGGCACATTGTCGACTACCCCACTGCCACGCTTAATCCGTGGGATTTTCCGCACCGGAACAAAATGCCCGAAGCCTTTGACAAGGCCAACCCCATCGCCACCAAATGCTACGCATTAGACGAAGCGACGCAGCAGTTTTTCGCGAAAGACGCCGAGCATCCCTACGTGCAGGAAAAGCCGTTCGACTGGATCAAGGGCTATCAGGTGGGTGGAAAATCGCTGATCTGGGCGCGGCAAACGCAGCGGTGGAGCCGCTTCGACTTCGAGGCCAACGCCCGCGACGGGGCCGCCGTTGACTGGCCCATTCGCTACGAAGACATCGCGCCCTGGTACAGTCGGGTGGAGAAGTTTGTGGGTATCAGCGGCAACAAAGACGGGCTGGAAACGCTGCCCGATGGTGAGTTTCTGAAACCGTGGGAGTTGAACTGTCTCGAAAAACACATCCAGAAACGCGTCGCCGACAGCTATAAAGACCGGCACGTAATAATTGGCCGGTGCGCTCACCTGACCGACCCACAGCAAATTCATTACGACCAGGGCCGGGCGCAGTGTCAGGCGCGGCATCTATGCTACCGGGGCTGTCCCTACGGTGCGTATTTCAGCAGCAACTCATCGACTCTGCCATGGGCGGCTAAAACGGGTAATCTCACCCTCCGGCCCGATTCGGTCGTCCACTCGATCATTTACGACGATGCGAAAGCAAAAGCGACGGGTGTTCGGGTGATCGACACGCACACGAAACAGATGACGGAGTACTACGCCCGGATCATTTTTGTCAATGCCGCCTGCCTGAACACGAACCTGATTCTGATGAACTCCACGTCGCGTCGGTTCCCCAACGGGCTGGGTAACGACAGTGGTGTGCTGGGCCGGTACGTGGCGTTTCATAATTATCGGGGTAACATCCTGGCTGATTATGAAGGTTTCGAGGACGGATACTACTACGGTCGTCGTCCAACATCAGCGTTCATGCCCAACTTCCGCAACGTCGACAAGCAGGAAACGAGCGGTCCGGCGTCCCGGTTTCAGCGGGGCTACATGGTGGCCTTCAGCGCGAGCCGCAACCGGGGAGTGCCCACCACCGAAACGTTCGGAGCCGACTTCAAAGAAAGCCTGACTAAGCCCGGTCCGTGGCACGTGTTCATGATGATGCAGGGCGAAACCGTGCCGCGATACGATAATCACGTCCGGCTCAGTATCGACAAAAAGGACCCGTGGGGAATCCCGCAACTCGTCACGTCCATCGACTACACCGACAATGACCTGAAGATGATGAACGACTTCCTGGAACAGGGGGCCGATATGCTCGGGAAGGCCGGTTGCAAAAACATCAAACCCTACGACGACCACCGCAATCCCGGTCTCGACATCCACGAAATGGGGGGCGTCCGAATGGGGCGCGACCCCAAAACGTCGATGCTCAATGCCCACAACCAACTCCACAGCGTCAAAAACGTGTTTGTGACCGATGGTGCGGCCATGACCTCCACCGGTTCGCAAAACCCGTCGATCACGTTTATGGCCCTGACGGACCGGGCGGTCAGCTACGCCGTTTCGGAGATAAAGAAAATGAATTTATGAGCAACCGCCCCGCATGACCAAACCAAAACTGACGCCCGACGACATGCTGGCCCGGCTGGCATTTTACCGCAGCCACGAAAAATTTCCCGATGCTGACTGGATCAATCGGGAACTGCCCCCGCCCGATGAAATCGGTCGGCAGAAAATGAACGGGGCGGTCAATGACTTTATCGACTTTCTGACGGGATTGCTCAACGACGGCGATACAGAACCGGAAGAATTTAAAGACAGCATTCAGGCGTACGTCGATACGTGGGACGTGCTACACTACAGCACCGACGAAATCGACTTCATCATCGAGGTGGAGTGTTCGGTGATGCG
>JAYTAC010000821.1:0-6060 GCA_043737755.1 Spirosoma sp. | reverse complement strand
GCTGTTGCTGCGCTGCCTGCTGCTGATTCTGCTGGCCGTTCTGCTGGCTCAACCCATGCTGGATTGGTTAGACAAAGTCAAAGCTGTTCAGAAAATTCATCTCGTTCAGAACGACCCACTTGTTACAGGTAATTTTCGGTTTGAACTGGAACAGGCACGTCGGAAAGGCGAGCGGATTGTACTGGCGTGGTCCGGCATTCCGGCTTCAGCCGCCGGGCAGGTTGTATCGGCAGCTGAAGCCGCCAGTACACTTTCCCTCCAAACGGCCATCAGCAGATTACCGTCCGAAAACACGGAGTTACACTTGTACATCATCAATAATCAATCATTGGCCGATGTACCGGCAATTACCGTTCCGCCCCGGTTCAAACTCCACGCCCTTGTCGATTCGGTCGGCAAACCCCGCCCCTATCTGGCCTTAAACGGCATAAAACGATTGTCCATTGATCGGAGCGGCAAACTCGTCACCACGGCATTACCCGGCCCAACGGCACAGTTCCGGCCCAATCCGGCGCATTCGGGACCCATTCGCATACTGCTTGATTACCGGTCTGTGGCGGAGCGACAAACCATCCGGGCCGCGCTTGGTGCGCTGTCCGACGTGTATGACCTGCCATTATCGATTGAGGAAAACAAGGTTTCCGGGACACGCTATGACTGGGTTTTGACGGATCAGCCCTACTCAGCTTCGGAACCGGTCGGAAACCCGAGAACATTGTACACCGTCTCCCAAAACGAGCGAACACCAATCACCAATAACGTCGTTTTCACGGCTGAAACACTCACTCCACAAACGTCCGAACGGGTCGCCAACGGGCAATTACCGGAGTGGCTCGGTGAACAACTTATCCGGCATTACGGGTTAGCTCAGAGTCAGCTTCCGCTCGGTCAGCGAGCACTGAACGCCCTGTTTGTACCAACCCGAAAGACCGCAGTAACGCAGCAAGCGGGTCTACAAAATGCGCTGACGCTATTATTCGTCGTTTTACTGCTACTCGAACGTTGGATAGCCCTGACAAAAAACGCATGAACGAACTCAACCGAACGCTTTCATCAGTCACCTGTCAGCTACGTGCCAACGCCCTGATTCGCAGCGCACTGCTGGCTCTGTCGGCTTGCCTGATCGTGGCTCCGTTTGGCGGGCTGGCCGCGTCGGTCGTGGCCGGGCTTGCGGGCTTTGCGTTGGGGGCACTCCTGACCAAGCCATTTGAAGGTAAAAAACCGGAAGCCATCCAACTCATTCACCAATCGGTTGGCGACGCCGAATACAGCCTGCCTCTGCTCGACAAACCGCAACTCAACATCGCCGAGCAACTACAGCTCGAACGGCTGGGCGAGCGGGTTCGGGACGTTCGGGTGCCGGGCGTTCTGTCAGCGCAAGTGGGTTTGTACGGAGTCGGCCTGCTGATTGCGCTGGCGGTGTACGTCGGCTATCCGTTGCTCCACTCCGGTGCGGGTGTAGTACCTAAAAAATTGAGTGTGCTGACACCAGCGACCCCCAAAGCCAAACCAATCATTCCGCCTGCGTTTCAATCGGCAGCGGTGCAGATTCAGCCCCCGGCCTACACGCAACTGCCGGTCGTTAAGTCCGGCGATCTGAACATGGTGGCACTCGTCGGCTCCCAACTGAAGTGGGCTGTTCGGTTCAGCGACGCCCGAAACCTGTCGGTGCGGATGGTCAACAGCCGGGGTCAGGAATTACCGTTTCGGGCATCGAATGGTAGTTTTGTGTATGAAGACCGGCTATTAAGTTCGGGACTATACGCCATCAAAGCGCATTGGAGAACGCCGGTCGGCCGCGATTCGGTGGTGTACCAGTCCGATTTTTACCGGCTCGAAGCCACGCCCGATCAGGCTCCGAAAATTGAACCGGTGTCCAAAGAATTATACCGGTTTCACTACGTCAGGGACCCGAAAACGATTGCGATTGCGGCTAAAATCTCCGACGATTTTCGCATCTCGAACGCCTTTATCGTAGCAACCGTGGCGCGGGGTTCGGGCGAGAGCGTCAAGTTTCGGGAAGTCAGGCTACCGCTGGGACAGACCAATTTTCGGGCGGCCAACCTGACCAAAACCCTCGACCTGAAGGCCCTGAATTTTGCCCCCGGCGATGAACTGTACTATTACTGGGCCGCCCTCGACAATCGCCGACCGGAACCCAATTTCACCAAATCCGACACGTATTTCGTGGTTTACAAAGACACGACGCAAGCCGAGGAGGGTGAATTAGCAACAATGGCGGTCAACATTATGCCAGAGTATTTCCGCAGTCAACGCCAGATCATTATCGACACCGAGAAGCTGATCGCGAAACGTAAAAAAACAGCTCCCTCAGCTTTCAAAAGCACGTCCAACGAAATTGGTTTCGACCAAAAGGTGCTGCGGCTGCGCTACGGACAATTTCTGGGCGAAGAGTTTGAGACATCAGCGGGGGGAGGACACATCGAGCCAACCAACGAAAACGGCGATCCATTAGCCGGTTTTGTGCATGACCACGACAAAGGCGAGGGCGACGAACACGAAGCCGGTCACAAAGAAGATCACCACGAATCCCACGACCACGGCGGAGGTCCGGCAACCGACGATAAAGACCCCGTTGCCGCCCTGATGGAGCAGTATGTTCATGCCCACGATAACGCCGAAACCAACACCTTTCACGAGCAATCGACGCGGTCGCTGCTGAAAATGGCCCTCGAGCAGATGTGGCAGTCGGAGTTGCACCTGCGGCTGTACGAACCGGAAAAAGCCCTCCCGTTTGAGAAAAAAGCGTTGGAATACCTGAAACTGTCGCAGCAGAAAGCCCGGTCATACGTCAAAAAGACCGGCTTCGACCCACCCCCCATCAAGGAAAAAGAACTGCGGCAAACGGGCGAGTTGAAAGGCGTATCGCTCACAGCCAATCAGCAGCGCACCGTCGGTCAGTCACGCGTCGAATCGTTGTCCGCCGACGTGCTGGGCTACCTCGACCGGCCCACGCTGACGCAACAGCAACGGCTCACGGTGCAGCAACTTGGCAATGCATTAACTAATCGGGCACTCAACAGCGGCTTGCAAAACTGGTCGGTGCTGGCGAGTCTGCAAAAATTGGCCGGGGGTAAACCGCTGTCCATCCCCGAGAAAACACGGTTAAAAACCCAACTCTATGCCCTGACGGGTATCCGGTCGGAGCGTACCGGCCGCTCCTACGCCAGCGACCGAACGTTGGAACGAATGTTTTGGGGTAAGTTGAAATAGGTGGTGGTAGTTGTATCCTGGTGGTACGTATCCTGGACGGCCACGTCCGGGCGGGAGAGATATTTAACACATTGGTTTTTCGCCCGGACGTGGCCGCCGGATTGCCGTACCACCAGGATACCCCACCAATGCAAATCAACGCAAACCTCACCGATCCGTTTACCATCGCCATCACCGTCGCCCTGCTGGTGTTACTGGTTGCGCAGGGATGGCTTGTCTGGCGCAATAAGACCTTGTCGACGGGCCGGAAAACGGTGCGGGCGGCACTCAACGGGCTATTGTGGTTAGTGCTGCTGGCGTATGTGCTGCAAATCAGTTGGCCAACGAATCGGCCCGCGACCCACGCGCTGCTCATTGGCAATGATGTTCCGGCAACCTTCGCCCGCACCGTGCGGGACAGTCTGCGCATCCCGGAACGGTTCACGGCCCCAACGTTGAAAGACACGTATGATTCGGTTACGCTCGTGGGACAGGATTTCCCGGTCGAGACGCTCACCCGGCTCAGTCAGTCGGCCGTGCGCTGGGTGCCATATGACCAACCCGACCGGGTGCAGGAACTGCGTTGGAAAAGCGTGGTTCGGCAGGGCGAGATGCAGCGCGTGACGGGACGAATCCGGTCAACAACCCGCCAACTGCTTCGTATTCAGCACGGTAATCAAACCCTCGACAGCCTGATGCTGAAGCAGGGCGAGAACAGGATCGCGCTGCAATTTCCGGTCTTCGGGCGGGGGCGTATCCAAACTGAGCTGCTGCTGGGCAAGCAATCACTCGACACGGTGCGTTTCTACAGCCGACCAACCACTCCCCTGCTGGTACGGTTGGTGCTGAACAACCCTGATTTTGAGAGTAAAACCCTGGCCGACTGGCTCGGCAAACAAGGCCACTCGGTGCAGCTATCGACCACGTTAGCCAGAAACATCCGCAGCAGCACCACGCTCAACAACCCTCCCGCCGATGCGGGCAGAAAGCCGGATCTGGTCATTACTGACCCGGCCAATATTGCCAGTGCCATCGTTCGCAACGCTGTTGCCAATGGAAAAGCGGCATTATTTATCAACCTGAGCAATCCAGTGGCGGATATTACGGTAATCAATCGGGCACTGAAAACGCGCTGGCAGGTCAGGCGGGTGGCAAATCAAGAAACGGTTCCGGCGGGCAGCAACCTCACCGCTCATCCCTACCGGTTCACCAATGCGCTGAATCAATTTGCCGTTTTGGGTTATCCCGTAGCCGTGCAGCAAACAGCAGGCCGGGTGGGCGTGAGTTTGCTGAACGAAACATTTCCGCTGTCGCTCAGTGGCGACAGCATGGCTTACGGCCGGATTTGGTACGCGGTTATGGCCCGACTGCAACCGGCGCAGAAAGACAACGTACTGGTCGATGCGCCGGTTTTCAGCGGTCTTCCCAATCAGGTTTACGTCAATAATTCGGCAGGCAACACAACGCCGGTTCGCGTGGGCACGGATACGGTCCGGCTAATTCCATCACCATTCAATCGACAATTGGCGACGGGGACGCTGCTCACGAAGCAAACGGGCTGGCAACCGATGCAAGATTCGCTGGCGGTTTATGTCGAAAACACATCGGGCGGCAACCCGGCAGCGGGCCGGCGCGTGGTTGGCCGGTTTATGCTGGCTCATTCAACACATCGGTCAACGAAAGCTGCTTCGGCTCGCCGGACCCAGGAAACAGTACCGGCTTGGGCGTGGCTGACGCTGTTTTTGGTGTGCCTGACGGCTCTGTGGGTAGAGCCAAAGGTTAGCTGAGCGATCACTTTGCCTTCGTTTCGGCCCGGTGGTCCAGTTCCCGCAGCACGTCGGCTATTGTGCGGAACCGGTTAGCGTCGCCGATGAAACTAAGGCCCGCCATGATGCCCGCAAACCCGCCCGTGCTGACCCAAAACCACCAGTCGTCGCCAACTTCTTTCATATTCGAGCCGTGCAGCAAAACGGCTAATCCGCTGCCGAGGAACATGGCCCCGGTGCCGCCGTACAGCCAATATTTCAGAATCAGTTTCTTCTCGCGGGGCGATCTCATACGGACAAAGTGGGTGTTTTAGTGTGTACGTGGATCGTCTTCAACAGCATGGCTCCGGCCACCCGGCCTGCTGTTGGCACCGAAAGTTATTTAGTGCCGCTGACGCAACGCCAACAGCAGGCCGGGTGGCCGGAGCCATGCTGTTGAAGACGATCCACAGACCAATTTTAACTCCCGAAGTTCTTGCCAATCTTATTCCAGTCGAACGCGTTGAAGGCAGCCGCTACGTAGTCGGGGCGTTTGTTCTGGTACTTGAGGTAATACGCGTGTTCCCACACATCGAGACCCATGATTGGCGTTCCTTTTTTCTCGGCCAATGCCATCAGCGGGTTATCCTGGTTGGGCGTCGTGGTGATCTCGACATCATTGCCGTTTTTGATGAGCCACACCCAGCCGGAACCGAAACGGGCCGTTGCCGCCTTACCCCACTCGGTTTTGAAACCCTCAAACGAGCCGTATTTCTTGTTGATCGCGTCGGCCAGAGCACCTTTGGGTGCGCCCCCCGCATTGGGTCCCATGATGTTCCAGAAGAAGGTGTGATTCCAGTGGCCACCGGCATTGTTGCGCACGGCGGCCGGGGTACTGCTGCTCACACTTTTCACTAAGGCGTCGATGTCCATCTTGGCCATCCCTGCATTTTCGGGCAGCGCAACGGCTTTGTTGAGGTTATCGACGTAGGCTTTGTGGTGTTTGCCGTGGTGAATTTCCATGGTCAGCTTGTCGATGTGCGGCTCGAGAGCAGCAACAGCGTAGGGCAACGGAGCCAGCTTAAATGGCCCTTCGGCCTGC
>JAYTAC010000820.1:0-6066 GCA_043737755.1 Spirosoma sp. | reverse complement strand
TTTGGTCACTGCCAGGTCACAAATAATATTAATCTGGTTGACGGATTGGTTGACGGAATCGTATTTCTTTCGATAAAGTAGGCTAAACAAAAAACGCTAACTGATTGACAGTTAGCGTTTTTCTTACTTTACCTT
Organism: Spirosoma sp.; assembly: GCA_043737755.1. Classification (GTDB taxonomy): domain Bacteria; phylum Bacteroidota; class Bacteroidia; order Cytophagales; family Spirosomataceae; genus Spirosoma. The sequence goes on along the minus strand of JAYTAC010000820.1, from coordinate 5,931 downwards.
ACCCCGTAAAATACGGAATTTGTGCTCCCGAAGGGATTCGAACCCCTATCGTCGGTACCGGAAACCGAAATTCTATCCATTGAACTACGGAAGCATAGTTTCCCGTTTGGGCCTGCAAATATAGCACATTGACCGGCCAAAGCGCAAGTACAGTCCTGAATTACCCACAATGGGCTATAGCAGTTTCATCGTTTCGTAGTCCCCAACGTGTTGCAGGTACAGGAAGTGAATCAGTAACCCGTTGACGTTATTGACCAATTTGTGCGCTTCGGGCAGCGACGTGACCACCGTCGTAATTCGCTCAAACTCCGACGCGTTGCCCATGTCTTTGTGGTGAAACGCCCTGATTTCGTCGCGCGTCAGCGTCCGTTCGAGGTAGTAGAAGTGCATGGCTTCGTCGCTCGTGCCGGTGCTGGGAAACCACAGCCGGGGGTTTAGTTTGGTCAGGTCGTCAGCCGTGGCGGTCAGGCCGATTTCTTCGCCCAGTTCGCGGGCGGCAACGTCGGCGGGGGCATCGGCAGCATCGACCATCCCGGCAGGGTGCTCGTAGGTGTGCGACCCGTCGGAGATGCGCCGTTGTCGTACCAGCACCACAAATTTCTCCCGCGTTTCTTTGTCGATCAGGCAAACGAGCACCGAAGCCGCGTGGCCTTTCAGAAACAGCGCGGGCGGGATTTTGTCGCCTTCGGGCGTGTCGGCATCCACTTCGAGCATCGCAAACAGTACTTCACCGTTGCGCCGACGCCGGACGTATTTTTCGCTTATGCTATTAATTGTCAGGCCGTTGGTTTCCATCCGGTCTTTCCAGAATTTGAATTTAGGCGCGTCTTCGAGGGGTTCCAGTTCACGTTTATCGCTCATATTTTGGATTGTCGAATTGTCAGATTGTTGCTCACCAGTCGTTCGTTAGCGAGAATCCACGGATTGCCGTTGAATTGGTAATTGGTGTGGTGTTCTCTCAGGTTAAAGTAGTGGCAAATACCGTTCCCGAATCACGTTAGCGTGGTGGATCGGGTGGCCAACCAGCACGTAACCAAGCGACAGCACCGAGATGGTTTGGTTGGAACATACGCCCGTCCGCAGTAGCATTTCGTCGTCAAAACTTCGGAACAGCGCAACCGTTGACTGTCGTATCAGGGCATATTCATCGTACAGATCGGTGATGTTTCGGTGGTTGGCGTGGGCCGTCTGTCCGAACAACTCCTCGTCGAATCCCGGCAGTGGGGTCTGGTCGGTGCGGGCCAAACGCATGGCCCGGTACGCCATGATTCGTTCGGTGTCGGTGAGGTGCTGAACAATGTCCCGGACGGTCCACTTGCCGGGTGCGTAAATCCGGTCGCCGAGTGTTTTGGCGGTTTCGAGAGGTACCAACTGCGCAAACGAAGCCGTTTGTCTGAGTGCGTCGATCAGGTCGATGTCGGGAGCCAGATGGATGTACCGGTCGAAGAATTGCGGCAGTACGGTGATGTCGGATTTGGTCATGTTATTTCTTCGCTTTAGGAGCAATTGCCGTACCCGTCAACTCACTCACTAACCGGTCGGCTTTGTAGATGTATCGCATGGCCGCAACCATGCCGCCCGCGTGGACCGAAATGCTCCGGTTGAGGTCGGGCACGAAAATAAACTCGCCGGGCAGACTCTCCATGTTGCCGTCGAAGACTAAACCCACGGTCTCGCGGTTTTTGTTGATCATCGGACTGCCCGAATTGCCGCCGATAATGTCGTTCGTGCTGACGAAGCACATCGGCTGTTTGAGCAGTTCGGCGGGCGGGTTTTTCCAGCGGGCGGGCAGATTCCACGGGGCTTTGTCGCTAAATGAATAATTGCGATCGTACAGACCGGCGAAGGTCGTGATGATGGGCGCCTGCGTACCGTTGTACGGGTATCCTTTCACAACGCCGTCGTTGATGCGGAGCGAGAAGGTAGCATCGGGCGGCACGGCCGTGCCATACACGGCGTAGAGCATCCGGCCAAGCTGACTGCGCAGCAACTCCTGCTTCTGTGCAATGTTGCGGGCCTGTTGGGCGGCTTCGAGGTAGCGCGGGAAACCGATTCGGGACAACGCGAGTATGGGGTCGGCCGAGGAGCCGATGGCACCGGGCCGTGTCGCTAATTCGCTCACGAAAGCGGGGTCGGTCAGTTTAGTGTTTTTGACGAGGTACGCGGCTGCTTCTTTCGGTGATCTCAGTTTACCGTCCGGTCCGGTCAGAGCCGTTTTCACGTACAGATCATCGTTACCCAGTCCGGCCTGTGCTTCGGTAAGGTGAGCCGCCAAATATGCTTCTTCCAGCACCGGGTTTCTGATCGTCGGTGCCACGACTAATGAACGCGCCCGTTCAGCGTCCTGCGGCCGGGTGGTCAGCAGGTCGTTGTATTGAATCAGTACCCCGGCAAAGGCGAGGAGTTCGCCCGTGGTCCGTTCGTTGGGGGCGAGATATGTAGCATCCCGGAACAACCCCCGCAACCGAGTGGTGTTGGCGGCAATGTCGTCCCAGGTGTTGAGTTGGTCGGCGGGCAGGTTTTTGGCGCGGGCGTCAGCTTTGAACTGCTTCTCGAACACGGCTTTGCGACCCAGCAGGCTTGCGTCGCGCATACCCGCTAACTGACCACCGTAGGCTTTCAGGCTGTTTTCGTAGCTGAAAATCTCGTTCAGGATGCTATCGTTTTTGGCCGTGGCGTTGTAGGCTTGCAGAGCATTGGAGCGGTTGCGCAGGAGTTGGATCGTCGCGGGCGTTTGCAGGTCCCGGTCGAATTCCAGTTCGGCCACGGTTTTGAGCCGCTCCGTCCGGCCGGGGTTGCCGATCACGAAAATCGGTTCGCCATCACGAACGCCGTTGGTGTTGAATTTGAAGAAATGCGTCGTTCGTAATGGTTTCCCGCCCTCATACACCCGGAAAAACGAGCAGTCCAACGCGTAACGCGGATAGGTGAAATTGTCCGGGTCGCCCCCGAAAAAGCCAAGCTGAAGTTCGGGCATGAACACGAGCCGAACGTCGGTGTAGCGTTTGAAACCGTACAGGGCATACCGACCGCCGTTGTAAAACGTGATCGTCTGTAACTCCAGACCTTTCCAATCGTTCTTCGCACCGTATTCCTCTTTGATCGCGGCAAATGCCTGTTCGCGGGCCTGTAACGGATCAGCCGGAGACGTTGTGCCAGCCTCACCGCTCATAGCCTCCTGCACCCGCTTCGTAACGTCCCCGATTTTCACCAACTGATCCACAAACAAGCCCTCGACTTTGCGCTCCTCGGTCAGCGTTTTGGCGTAAAAGCCCGTCGCGTTGAGGTCCTCGCCTTTGCGGGCCACCCCCGTTCCTGACTCGCGGGCGCAGTGGTGGTTGGTCATCACCAAACCAGTCGCTGACACGAACGAGGCCGAACAATAATCCGCAAACCGAAGCGCGGCTAACCGCGACTCATCGAACCATTTCTCATCGGCCGTGAAGTTGTACGTCTTCTTGAAATAGTCGGTCGGTGGATTATCGAAGGTCCACATCTTGCCCAGATCGAGCGGCCCGCCTTTGGTTGAATCCGTGACGGAGGTTGGCTGGGCCATACCCGGCCTGAACAATCCGATCAGTAAAAAGCCCGACAGCAGGGCCGGGCGCAGGTGTTTTTTCAGCATGAGAGAGAAATTTGATGCGAATATAGTAACCCAACGTTAAACGGGGTCGCCCATGGGACGGTGGGCTGACAGCAGGCTGCGGTTCTGTATAAGCCCACCGCTTCAGCTTACGCAACCTCGTTCTTCATCATAATTTCATTGCCAACCTTGTCATCTTTCCGAATAAACGGGCGGATGATAAGCCGGGTGCCGCGCTGATACGTGAACAGCCGGTACATCCAGTTGCTGAACACGACCAATTTGCTGCGGAAGCCAACTAAGTAGAAGATATGAACGAACAGCCACGCCATCCAGGCAATGAACCCGCTGAGGTGGATATTCCCCGGCAGGTCGGCCACCGCGCGGCTGCGTCCGACAATCGCCAGCGATCCTTTGTCGAAGTACTCGAACGGTGTCGTCGGCTCGTTTTTGAACATCCGTCGCAGGTTTTTGGCTAAGTGCTCACCCTGCTGAATAGCGGGTTGCGCCACACCGGGGTGGCCTTTGGGGTACTTTTCTAACTTCATGAACGCAACGTCGCCGATGGCGAACACGTCGGTCAGGCCCTGCACCCGGTTGATGGGGTCCACCAAAACCCGGCCCTTCTCGGTCGATTCCGCCGGGATGCCTTCGATTAGCGCCCCCGTCACGCCCGCCCCCCAAACGAGTGTCTGCGACTTGATCTGCTCGCCCCCTTTAAAAGTCACCGTTTCGCCGTCGTAGTCCTCAACGAAGGTGTTGAGCTTGACGATGACGCCTAATTCTTCGAGGTATTTATGCACTTTCTGCCCGGCCTGCTCCGACATCGGCGGCAGCACCTTGCCCATTCCTTCGACAACGTAGATGTTCATCTGCCCGAAATCGAGTCCGGGGTAATCGGCGGGCAGCACATACTTGCGCATTTCGGCTAATGAACCGGCCATTTCCACGCCCGTGGGGCCCGCTCCGGCAATCACGAAATTGAGCAGGCTCTGGCGTTCGGCGGGGTCACGAGTGATGCTGGCCTGCTCGAAACACTGCAAAAACTGGCTGCGCACATCCAGGGCTTCGGGTATGGTTTTGAGCGGGAAGGAATACTTGGCGATCCGTTCGTTGCCGAAGAAGTTGGATTTTGATCCGCTGGCGATCACTAAATAATCGTAGTGCAAATCGCCGATGAGCGTGGTCACGGTTTTGGCTGCGGGGTCAATTTTGTTGATCCGCACCATTCGGTAGTGCATATTCGTCTGCCCGTCGAACATTTTCCGAAACGGCTCGGCAATGGCGTCCGGCTCCAGCCCGGCCGTGGCTACCTGATACAGCAGCGGCCAGAACCCGTTGTAGTTCTGTTTGTCGAACAGCACCACCTGCACATCGGCGTCGCGCAGGCTTTTGGCTAAATTCATCCCGCCAAATCCGCCACCGATGACAATGACGCGCGGCTTGTTGGTTTCAGGGACGTTGAGGGAAAGTTTATCGTATTGTAGCATGTTGAGTAAGGTATGTATGCACCGGCAATGCCCGGCTGTAGTACCTCCTAATCAACACGTTTGTTCGTTGTAAGGTGCCGACACGCTTACCCGTTGGTGCCCAATGGGTAAGCGTGTCGGCACGGATCATCCGGTGCCGTTCAGAAATAGTCCGGTTGTTTATTGGGGTATTCCAACGGTTAGGTTATTTTTAGACTCTCTCGCCGGTAGCCACCTCTCTTTCATGCGCTTCACACTATACGTTCTCGTTATCAATCTTTTTATCACCGGGATTTCACAGGCGCAAAACGTCCCGGTCCGCTCCCGCACCGACGTTGGAACGGCTACCATCAGCGGCTACGTCCGCGAAACGGGCAGTCAGGAAGCACTCATCGGCGTCAACGTGTACCTGCCCGGCACATCCACCGGCACCACCACCAACACGTATGGTTTTTATTCGCTCACGCTGCCCCGGCAGGACAGTCTGCGATTGGCGTACTCATTCGTGGGCTACGAAACCGTGGCCCGTTCCATCGACCTGCGCACGGGCGTTGCTCTGAACGTGTTACTCACGCCCGGCCGGGTGCTGTCGGAAGTGGACGTAAGAGCCGGGCGGACGGACGAGAAGGTGAGCGAAAGCCCGCAGATGAGCCGCATCGACGTTCCCGTGTCGCAAATCAAGAAAATTCCGGCTTTTTTGGGCGAAAAAGACGTGCTGAAGGTGCTACAACTCATGCCCGGCGTTCAGAAAGGCTCCGAAGGTCAAACCGGTATCTACGTGCGGGGTGGCGGGCCGGATCAGAACCTGATTATTCTGGACGATGCCATCGTCTACAACGCTAACCACCTGTTCGGTTTTTTCTCGGTCTTCAACGGCGA